>JAEWIW010000141.1 GCA_023386855.1 Bacteroidota bacterium
CTGAAGGAACATTATGGCCGTCCATCTTACTGGAGACCCCACGATCAAACCGGTATCAACGTATTTGAAACTACCAAAGCGCCCGACAGCGTTCCTTTTGAAGGACCCCGCATCCGTTTTGGCGCCGGTTTCACCCAGCAGTTCCAGAACATCAAGCACGAGAACAGTGTAGAGGCTGGCCTTCCATTGTATGAAATGGGCCCCGGCTTCAACCTGGCCATGGCAAACCTTTACATGGATATTCAACTGGCCGATGGTATCCGCCTGGATGTAACCACTTATATGTCGAGCCGTCACCACCAGGAAACCTGGGTAAAAGGTGGATATATCCAGTTTGATAAACTGCCCTTCAAAGGTGCTTTCTGGGATAAGCTGATGGACGTTGCAACCATCAAGATCGGTCACTTCGAGATCAACTATGGCGACCAGCACTTCCGCAGAACTGATGGTGGTAATGCGATCTACAATCCATTTATCGAGAACTATATCGTGGATGCATTTTCTACAGAGATCGGCGGAGAGGTTTACCTGCAAAAGAACGGTTTGTTCGGTATGGTGGGTATGACCAATGGTACCATCAACGCTTCTATCAACAAGCAGGCTGCTGATATTGATAAAGACTCTTCCAAAAATCCTGCTGTATATTTCAAAGCAGGTTTGGACAAGACCCTCAACAGTGGTTTAAGAGTAAGGGTTACCGGTTCTGCTTACCTGAACAACAGGAGTGTACGTAACGTATTGTATGCTGGCGACCGTACCGGTTCACACTACTGGGGCGCAATGGAAGCAAAAGGTGCTGCACTGGGAACAGCTTTTACATCAGGCCGCTTCTCTCCAAACTTCTCAAGGAATGTGCAGTCATTCATGCTGAACGGTTTCATGAAGTATAAAGGAGCTGAAGTATTCGGTACACTGGAAACTTCAAAAGGTAACGCTGCTAACGTAAGTGATCCTGAAAAGCGCACCATGAACCAGTTTGCTGTTGAAGGTATCTATCGCTTTGGAGCAAGAGAGAATGTATTCGTAGGTGCACGTTATAACACAGTGAATTCAGAACTTCCAGGATATACTGATAAAGTGGATATCAAACGCACTACTTTCAGTGCAGGATGGTTCCTGACAAGAAACGTGTTGCTGAAAGGCGAGATCATGAACCAGAAGTATAATGGATTCAAATCAACCGATATCCGTAACGGTGGTAAGTTCAATGGTTATGCTATTGAAGCTGTTATTGGATTCTAATACAATAAGGGTGTATTATGTGTAAATAAAAAGCCGGGTGACCTGTTCACCCGGTTTTTTAATAAATGAAAATGCCTATATATTAGCAGACCATGAATTACATGCTACTTATCATATTCCATTTGTTTTTTCATCCTCCCGATGCAAGGGTTGCAGAAAGATGGGTGATTGAAAAGAGCAGTATATTCACCATCGAAGGCAAGTCGAATGTTTCGGATTTCAAATGCCAGACCTCCCAATACCTGAACAAAGACACGATTATCATCTTCAGTGATTCTGACCCAACTGTACCACTGACTTTCGAGGGAGGATTGAATGTGATGATCAAATGGTTCAATTGTGAGCAGCAGTTGATGACCAAGGAAATGTACCGCACACTGAAGGAAAAGGAAAAGCCGGAAATGAAGATCAACCTGGTTAACGTGGGAAGGTTTACCAAAAGCGGACAGAAAGTGTTGGGTTTAGTGGATGTGAATATGGCGGGAGTGACCAAAAGATTCGAGATATTGTTTTTGGTGCAAATGCCCGACAGGGATCATATTACTTTTACCGGGATCCGTCAATTATCGTTTTCAGATTTCAAGTTAAAACCCCCGGTAAAGCTTGCAGGACTGGTGAAAGTGGAGGAGGATATTTTAGTGAAATTCAAGATCAGCCTGCGGGTTGCCGGATAGGCTGTTTTGTTATATTCGTTCAATATATGAAAAGAGTACTGTTATCACTTGCCATAGCATCCATCGTTCTTTTGGTGATGAGCCTTATTATGCTAAGGCTATCTTTTTATTTATTTCCAGGAGTTACAATGGAATACTTAAGCCCGGTTTTCCGTAATGCGGGCAAAATGGATTGGCTATTTTACCTGCATCCTGTGATTTTAAGTATCGCTCTTAAATGGTTCTGGGAAAGATATAAAAGTGATTTTACCGGTCACTTTATCTGGCGAGCATTTGAAGTGGCGCTTGTTTATGGTATTGTAGCGATGATACCGGTATTATGGCTGACCTTCAGTGCTATTGATGTTTCACTTCAAATGATCCTGACCTGGATGCTGTATGGATTTGTGCAGGCTTTCTCTGCCGGTATTGTTTATGCCAGGATGAATCCTTGATATGGATCACCATTCCAGTTTGGCAATCCGGCCCCCTGGACCGGCGAGTAAGACCAGTTTTCCTTTTTTACTTTTTCTAACTACATGATAGGGTGCCCTTGAAATGTTCTTCCAGGTTTTGCCTCCATCAGAAGAAACATCCACTCCACTGGTTCCACAGGAAACCAGCCTGTTGGCATCGAGGTATTCTACGCAACTTTTATAACCTGAAGGCGGCTTCTCAGGTGTAATCCAGGTTGTTCCCCCGTCGTGTGTATAAATGCTATTTTTTTCACTGCTGGAATCTGCTGCAAAATCACCTCCTACGATATAGAAGGTTTTACCGCCATTTCTTTTTTTCCAATCTAACACTGCAATGGAATTGGCACCAGTTGTTTCCTTACCTTGTAAAAGGGGGAGATCAACCGATTTCCCTTTCAGGAACAGCCTTGATCTTTTACCCCCCGTGATAAAACAGGCTTCATCAAGATCAAGGGGTTTGATATTGGTTCCACTGGCGGCGAAACAGGCTTCACCACTATCGGCAGCAGGCAAATTTTCTTCTGGAAGTGCCTGCCAGCTTTTACCCCCGTCAAAGGTCCTGGCCATAAAAAATTTTCCATTAATAGGATCCCCGATCACGATGCCGCTTTGTTCATTCCAGAATGCCATGGCATCAAGGAACATTCCTTTGTTTCCATTTTCATATACCGTTTTCCATGACCGGCCTCCATCAGCAGTCCGGAGAATTACCGCCGGTTCGTCAACCGCCATGATTACTGCATTATCATTATCAAAGGCCTCAATATCGCGAAAATCACGGTTGCCGAATCCTTCCACAGGAAAGTATTCCCAGGTTTTACCCCCATCCATGGTTTTTCCAACCATTCCCTTACTGCCGCTGATCCATCCTACCTTCTTGTTGACCACACTTAAACCACGTATTGAGATCTTTTGGGAGCTGTCGACGAGTATAACCTGCTGGGCCCTGCTGTGCAACAGGAGCAGGAAAAAAAAGCAGGTGAAGAGGAAGGATTTCATTTCCGTTAAGTTTGAGGTGAAGGACCCCGTGCCACGGGGCCGTGCCACGCCCCCGTGCCACGGGGTCGCCTGGTCAGTATTAATTTAATCTCGATTTCAATTCTTCAAGACTTGCAACACCTTCTTTTCTCCAGGATTCCTTGCCGTCTTTATAAACAATAAATGTAGGAAGGCTTTCCACTTTAAGGGTTTTCATGATTTCCGTTGCGTCGTCTGCATTGACTCTTACCAGTTTTGAGCCTTTATCAAGCTGCTTTTCCAGTTTGGCCAGCACAGGTTCCATCTTTTTACAGGGAGGGCACCAGGGGGCTCCAAAATCAACCAGTACTGTTTTGCCAGAGCCGATCAATGACTTATATTCTTCCTTACTCATAGACCCGGTATTTTCAATGGCCTCATAAGGCTGGTCCTGTGCTTTCCATGCAGTGAATCCACCCTTCAGTTCTACAATATTGGTAAAGCCATTGTTCCTAAGCCATTTTCCAGCCGCTGAACTTCTTCCTCCACTGGCACAATACACATACACGGGCCTGGATTTATCGAGGAAACTAACCCTTCTCTTGAATTCTTCCTTATCCATCCAGTCGGCCAGCAGGGAATGGGCAATAAACCCTTTCTGATGTTCACCAGGTGTTCTTACATCAAGCACCTGTACATCCTTATTTTTCACTCCTGCTGCAAACTGATCAACGGATACTTCCTGCGATTGCGCTGAACCACAAGCCAGTCCTGCCACGCACATCAATAAAAAAAGATATTTCATTATGTTGGTTATTATTAGGGCTAAAAATACTGGAATTCCCGCAATAGCGAATACCGGCCACTGCCAATAAAAAACCCCCGACATTGTCGGGGGCAGTTCTTTCAGTCGACCAACCATAATTCTTTCATCGGTACGGGACTTTCGTTTTTTCTAATCTTGTTCTACTCCGGTCTGGGTTTTCAGGATATCGACTGGGTCTTTCACGTGATACTGATTTTTTTGGTTTTTCGGATCTTGAATCAGTTCATAAACGGTTGTTCTGGATATTCGGATGATCAGTGCAAACCATTTTGCTGAGTGATCTCCTTGTTTTTCAAAGGATCTGGTTACAGATCTGGATTTTATTTGTCCCTCACAGTATATTGGATCAACGGGTACAAAATTAACAGCAGTAAGTATTCTTTCAAAGAGCATTATTGCCCTTTTATCAGTGTTCAGTTTTTACGCGAGAAATCGTAAAGTTTTCATTCGGCCTGTAATTTATCCGGTCGCCTGCATGGTAAAATTACCATCGTATTTGACCCCGTGGCACGGGGCCGTGCCACGCCCCCGTGCCACGGGGTAGGTTAAAATCCTTTTTTCCCCGATTGAAGGGGAGGTAAAACAAAATCATCCAGCACACTTTTCTCTCCGATGGCCTTTTCAATTTCATCCCATTTCCTTGGGGCTTTCACCGAAAGCAGTTCATAATCTTTCTCTTTGATCAGAAGGTCATCTTCAATTCTAACCGCAATTCCCCACCAGCGTTTATCACAGGCACTGTTCTCCGGGATATAGATCCCCGGTTCGATGGTGGTCACCATACCTTTCTTCAGCCTGGTATAACTACCCCTGTCATGAACGTCCAGTCCTATATGATGACCCAGCCCATGCGGGTAATATTTTCCTACTTCTTCAGCTTTCCGGATAATGCCCAGTTTCAACAGGCCATTAGCGATAACTTTTGTTGCCGCGGTATTCAGT
>JAEWIW010000155.1 GCA_023386855.1 Bacteroidota bacterium
CAACAAGTATCCTGTGCGTATTTTCAATTACCACGATGGCATCATCCACTATGATACCCAAACCAAACAGCAACGCAAATAGCACGATAAAGTTGAGTGTTACATGCGAGCCTACAATAAGATCTGCTGCCGGAAGGAATATAAAAGCAACGAACATACTCAGTGGAACCGATAAGGCCACGAAGAATGCATTCGTAACACCCATGAAGAACATCAGCGTTAATAATACCAGCACAAATCCAATTACGATGGAGTTAACAAGATCATTGAATGATGTTCTTGTATTCCGGCTCTGGTCACCGGTGATCACTACATCAAGGTTGGGTGGAAAATCAGACTTCTTCATTTCTTCCACCACGCGTTTCACATCATCAGATGTTTCAATCAGGTTTTCCCCTGCTCGCTTGATGATGTTCAGGGTGATCACATTTTTTCCATTCAAACGCGCATAGCTTTCACGTTCCTTAACGGTATCTTTTATCTCGGCGATATCATGTAGATATATTGATGATCCTGAAGTGTTCCTTACCACCACATCCTGCAGGTCATAAACTGTTTTGAACTGTCCTTTCAGTTGCAGGCTTCTTTTCATATTGCCCACTTCGAGCAATCCACCAGAAATATCATTATTCTCCCGGGCAATGGCATTGGCAATATCATCAAAAGTGATATTTGCACTTTGCATCTTAAGGTTATCTACGTTGATCTGGAATTCTCTTTCAGGCGCTCCTACAATATCTACGCGGTTGATCTGTGACAACTCTTCAAGCTTATCCTGCAATTCATCAGCATAACTTTTGAGCCGCACACCATCATAGTCACCACTTACATTGACGAACATGATCGGCTGGTCAGAGAATGCGATCTCCTGAACCTTTGGTTCTTCAGTAAGATCTGTTGGCAGATCCGTAGCAGCCTTATCAACCGCATCCTTCACTTTCTGAAGTCCTTCCTCGGGTTTTACATCAGTATCAAACTCAACAATGATGGCCGAGAAATCCTGCAAGGATGTACTCGTAACCTTATTGATCTTTGCACCGGTGATACCCTTGATCTGCTTTTCAATTGGCCTGGTCACAAGGTTCTCAATATCCTTCGGCGAGTTACCCACGTAAATAGTCTGAACATATATCGTTGGGATCACGATATCGGGGAACTGTTCTTTGGGAAGGGTTATAAATTGGAACACACCAGCGAGGGTAACAAAAACCATCATGATATAGATGGATGTTTTGTTATTCACCGACCAGCTTGTAGGCTTGAATTCCTTTATTTTATGTTTGATGTTTTCAATTCCTCTCATAAGAATAGCGTTAATTTATTTTGCGTCAGTCGTTATATTCTGTCCTTCAAAAATGGACTGGAATCCTTCGGTGATCACCTGGTCGCCGGCATTCAATCCCGACTTGATCTCGATTTTATCCTGGTATAATTCACCCAGCACAACCGGTGCTTTTTTTGCGATCCTGTTTCCACCTTCATTAACAGCAACCATCACATATTTACCCTTCTCATCGGTCTGAACAATATTCAAAGGAACAGTGATGGCATTTTCTTTTTTATAGTCCTGGATCTTTACAACGGCAACCTGGTTAGGCTTCAGATCAGGATCACCGGGAACCTTTGCTTCAGCAGTGAAACCACGGCTGGCCACATTGATTACCTGGCTGATCAGTGAAATTGTACTGTTGAATTTTTTATTGATATCAGGAACTTCAATTACAACAGGGGTTCCCTTACTGATCTTTGAAAGATAATTTTCCGGAACATTGATCTGTGCTTTGAGGTTCGAGTTGTTGACGATCCTGATACCAGCAGCAGAAGCCGAAGCAGGACTGAGTATCTCGCCCACTCTTATGTTCACCTGTTCAGCAACTCCAGAAACTTCGGAATAAACATTGGTCATAGCCAGTTGTTCATTCAGCATCTGAATCTGCTTCTCCGCATTAGAGACAGCGTTCTTCGCACTGATGAGTTCCACTTCAGTACCGATGTTCTGGTCCCACAGGTTCTTTCTCCTGTTATAAATATCCTGCAGGTAAGACTGCTGGATCTTCGCCTGTTCTATCTGCTGCCGGATCAATGCATCATCAAGCTTAACCACTAACTGTCCCTTTTTTACATTATCTCCCTGCTTAACATAGATGGCTTTCACTTGTCCACCCTGTCCGCGTGGCGCTACATAATAAATGTTCTCGGTGGTAATGGTTCCCTGCAGGTCGATATAATGTGTAAAGGCTTCGGGACTAATCGTCATAGTGGAAACCAGCTTTGGTTCTGCCTTTACGGATTCAGGGTCCGCTATAGCGATCTTTTCTTCGAGTGAACGGATCTTTTCATCCAGCTTATTACGATCGTCCTTTAATTTTTGAAGATCCGACCTCATATCTGTAAGGTCACCTTTTTTTTCTTTTGCAGATTCACCGCATGAAGTGATAAAGATCATCACGGCGAAAGCAGTTATTCTTAAAACAGTGCTCATAAATTGCTATTTGAATACTTGATGATGTGTTGATTTATAATTTACCCATTGCCCTCATGTAACCGATCCTTGCGATTACGGCTTCATAGAGTGCCTGGAAATAATTGGCCTGTGAATCTTCAAGGCTGGTTTCGGCCTGAAGTATCTCGAAGCTGGAACCCAGGCCCTGCTCAAACTTCAGCTTGGTTGAATTGTACACTCTTTCTGCCAGTTCCATATTCCTGACCTGAACATCCAATGCCGCAAGTGAATTCTTTAATGCAGACAGCGAAGAAACCTGTTGCAGGTCGATGGCTCTTTTCAGGTTGCTTAAACTGTTATTGGTCTTTTCAAGTGTAAGCTGTGCCTGTTCAATTTTGCGGTTTCTCTGCAACCCCGAAAAGATGGGAACAGAAACATTCACTCCTGCAAGAGATGTTTTATACCATGGTTCATCAAAATTGAAGAAGTTGAATTTTTCGCGTTGTGCGTTTTCACTGTAATTATAGAAGGCTGAAAATGTGGGGATCCTTCCAAGTTTATAACGCTTGATATCCAGTTCCTGCAGTCGTTTCAAAGAGTTCATCAATCTTACTTCGCTGCGGTCCTCGTATTGAAAAGGCATATCCAGCAGGTCCTGCTTGATCGTTTCCATGCTCAGTGTATCGGTAAGATAGATGCTGTCTTTTTGTTCAAGACCGGTAGAAAATTTCAATGCAGCCTCTCCAAGTACCATCAGGTTATCTACCTGTGTCAGTGCAGTTTTGAGATTATTCAGGTTTACCTGCGTTTTATCCAGGTCGAGCCTTTCAGCAAAACCATTCTTATACATCTCGGTCTGGTCGTGCAAAAGTTTTTCCAGCCTTGATACACTTTCTGCAAGTATTGTTCTTCTTTTCCTGGCGATCAGCACTGAATAATAAGCACGGTAAACATTACTTCGAACACTGTCTTTCATTACGCTGATATTGTTCTCAGCGAATTCAATAGCAGTACCTCTTGCTTTAAGCCCAACGAATACATCTGGTTGAAAAAGCAATTGCTGAATAGCGATCCCTGCAGAAGCCTGCCAGGGAACACCAAACCTCGCAGGGAATAATGCAGGAGGGCCTGATGGCTGTTCAATGGGAACGCCATTTCCATTTTTCACCCCTTCATCAACCAGCACATTATATACTGAAGGGGAGATAAAGTCGGGAAGTAAGGTAACCGGTATACTGAAATAATGCGTGGCTGAAATGGTACCATTGATCTGTGGCATGGCCTGTCCCTGGATCTCGCGGTTTTTTGCCACCTGGATCTTTTTATCCAGTTCAAGGTTCCTGATATCTGTCACCTGCTTTAATGCAAGGTCAACAGCTTCTTTTGCGGAAAGCCGGTATTCTGTTTGGGCAAATGCTGACAATTGAAGAAAACCGGAAAGCATCAACACTATTCCAGCTCTTGTCATCGCTCTATTTTTCATTGACCTTCGATTTATTACGTTTTCTGTATTTCTCAATTAGTTTATAGCCTTTCTGGCTTGCAATCCCAAAAAGGAAATGTTCCATTAATATGGTATGAACATCATGCACTTTATACCTGGCAGGTGGAAATATTTCACTCTGCAAAGGCAGCAGCATGGTTTCAAGCCTGAACCGTGTGATGATATCAACATTGATGTCATCACGGTATAACTCTTCCCTGATACCACGAAGAAGATTTCTTTCAATGATCTTCAACATGTATTGATGTTTGTACTGCAAAAAGTTTTTATAGGCCTGCGGATGATATTTTTCAAGGTCGAATAACATGGCTGGATTGATCTCCTGGAACATCTGCTGGCCAAATTGCATGGCCTGGAATAATTCAGCAATAGCATTTTCAGCATGGACACAATGACTGTCGCAACACTGTTCCGCGTATTTAATGATCGAATCGGCTACTTCGATGACCAGCTCATCTTTATCAGAGAAATATTGATAGATTGTTTTCTTGGATACTCCCAGGTGGGAAGCGATCTCATCCATGGTGACACTCCTGACGCCATACCGACGAAACAATTCCTGTGCCTTTTTTTGAATTCTCTCTTTAATCTCCATACACAAAAATTCAGCATGCAAAACTATGGAAACTTTATTCGTAACCAAAGTTTCCATCACGAAATATTTCCATTCATACATTTTTCCCGTTCACATTGGGTTAATGTGGAAGACAACATCCATTGGTGAGGTTAATACTTTTCGGTGTAAGCCCCGGGCCGCTTAATTTTATAAAAAATCTAGCGCTGATGAAAAGCCGGCTAACCTTTCGCAAGCTGTTCCAGTATTTCCTGCAGGGACTGATAAT
>JAEWIW010000175.1 GCA_023386855.1 Bacteroidota bacterium
TTTCCGGGTTGGTGATCTTCGACTGGCTCGTAATATTACCGGAACCATACACTTTCACTTCTTTCAATGAAGGTGAAGTGATAAAGATCTTTACATCGCGGCGGGGTCTTAGCCAGTAACCATCTTCCGACTCCACTTTCAGTACATCACCTTCCAGGAAAGCCTCAATATGGGGCTGGATATTTTCTTCGGCTTCAATGCGCACGGAAGCCGTTGGCCCGGAAGAAAGAAATACATCGAAAAATCCATGGGAACGTACCCCTTTAAAATCACCGACATTTCTTTCCTGGCTGATCACATTGCCATTGCCACGGACACGTTTGCCACCGATATAATTGCAGGAAGAAAAAGAGATAATTGCCAGGAGGAATGCTGGTAGAAAAATATTTCTCATATTAAGCGAGTTTATTGGTTAGACTACAATCGGGAAATTGCGGTTACAAGTTAATGAACTTATTGTAAAGCGGTTAGCTCCTTAGTTGGCGCTTTCTGCTA
Organism: Bacteroidota bacterium; assembly: GCA_023386855.1. Taxonomy (GTDB): domain Bacteria; phylum Bacteroidota; class Bacteroidia; order Chitinophagales; family Chitinophagaceae; genus Flavitalea. The sequence goes on from JAEWIW010000175.1 coordinate 496, forward strand.
ATTGCTTACCTTCGCTGCACCATGACCGAAAAGATCCTCATTCTTGATTTCGGCAGCCAATACACCCAGTTAATTGCAAGGGCTGTCCGTGAAGCAAATGTTTATTGCGAAATCCTTCCCTTTCATAAAAAGATTGAACCTGATGCTTCCATAAAAGGGATCATTCTTTCTGGTTCACCTTTTTCCGTGAATGAACTGAATGCCCCGCAGGTGGATGTTAAGTTGTTACATACCCTGGCACCCGTGCTTGGAGTTTGTTATGGAGCGCAGCTTACGGCTAAACAGTTTGGAGGTGAAGTGGCCAAAAGTAATAAAAGGGAATATGGAAGGGCCTTGATGCAGCATGATGTAAGTGATCCTTTGCTGAAAGATGTGATCGACCGCTCACAGGTATGGATGAGTCATAGTGATTCCGTTCTGAGCCTTCCCGAAGGATTCGAAGTGATGGCCAAAACAGAAAGCATCCCCTATGCAGCTTTCCGTAAAACTGGCGAGGGATTGCCCTTATATGGCGTTCAGTTTCATCCGGAAGTGTATCACTCCATCGAAGGAAAAAAAATATTAAGAAATTTCCTTGTCAATATCTGTGGATGCAGCCAGGACTGGACCCCGGCGCATTTTATCACTGATACCGTTAATTCACTCAAAGAAACCATCGGTGACAGGAAAGTGATCATGGCACTTAGCGGCGGCGTGGATTCCACGGTTGCGGCAACGCTGATCCATCGCGCTATAGGCGACCGGCTTCATGGCATCTTTGTCGACAATGGCGTATTAAGAAAAAACGAGTACCAGCAGGTACTGGATACCTATGCTACGATAGGACTGAATGTTACCGGCATCGACGCAAAGGAATTATTCTATAAGGAGCTCGCGGGCAAATCAGATCCTGAAGCCAAGCGTAAAACAATAGGAAAATTATTTATTGATGTTTTCCAGCAGGAAGCTAAAAAGATTGAAGGCATTGAATTACTGGGACAGGGCACCATCTACCCCGATGTAATTGAAAGTGTCTCCGTTCACGGACCTTCTGTTACCATTAAATCGCATCATAATGTAGGTGGACTTCCTGACATTATGCACCTGGGACTGGTAGAGCCATTGAGGTTCCTGTTCAAAGATGAGGTAAGAAGGGTTGGTCACGAACTGGGAATACCGACCGACCTGCTCAACAGGCATCCCTTCCCCGGGCCCGGCCTGGCCATCAGGATACTTGGAGAGATCACCCCAGAAAAAGTAAGCTTACTACAGGAAGCCGATCATCGTTATATTTCAGGTCTTAAAGAGCATAACCTCTATGAACAGGTATGGCAGGCAGGAGCCATCCTGCTTCCTGTAAAAAGTGTTGGCGTAATGGGCGATGAACGCACTTATGAATTCACCGTTGCACTCAGGGCAGTGACTTCCGTGGATGGTATGACTGCCGACTGGGCACACCTTCCTTATGAATTCCTTGCCCATATCTCGAACGATATCATCAATAATGTAAGGGGTATCAACCGGGTAGTGTATGATATCAGCAGCAAGCCACCTGCAACGATAGAATGGGAATAACCGTCTAGTTCGACCAAATAGCAATCATATGATGAAAAGATTCATTCTGTTTTCCATTTTAATGATCTCCCTGTTTCATTCGCAAGTTTCAGTTGCACAGGAAAACGGCATGAATAAAAGATTCAGGATTGCAGTATTCACCCCCCTATACCTTGATTCGGCTTTTGATGCTACCGAGGAATACCGCTATGGGATGGACTTTCCCAAGTTCATCAACCCGGGGCTGGAATTCTATGAAGGCATCGAGATGGCTGCGGACACCCTATTCAAAATGGGATATCCTTTTGATATCGAGGTGATGGACACCCGCTCACCAGCAGGGTCGGTTACGGCCAAAATTGCATCGCCTGCTTTTAAGGATTTCGATATGGTGATCGGTCATGTTAATGGAACCGAAGCCAGGCAACTGGCTAATGCGGCGTCCCTGCATAAGATCCCTTTTATCAATGTCAACTATCCCAATGATGCAGGGATTACAAATAACCCGTTTTACGTGATCCTGAACTCAACGCTTAATACGCAATTGCAGGCTTTATACAAACTCCTGCAACGCAATTTTGCATTGGCCGACCTGGTTTATGTAAGAACCAAATCATCTTCTGATGAGCGTTTGCTCTCTGCCTTTAAATCCATCGAAAAAAATACCAC
>JAEWIW010000178.1 GCA_023386855.1 Bacteroidota bacterium
TAAATGAATGAATACTGGCAGCTAATCGAGTATGGTAGTTGATGTAATCAGGACCTGGTCCTAAGAAACTTTATGGGAAGTATCGTTGGTGTGTTTCGGTGCAAAAGTAAAACACAAATAGTTAACAACAAACATTAATATAACATGATGCTGTTAAAACCTGCGCCTGAACTGATAAATGTAATGGATACACTTATTAATCGTTAAGTGCTTTCCACAGTGCGTCTTTTAATTCTGTTAGTCCCTGGCCTCTCAGTGAAGAAATAAAAAGGCATGGAATATTTGAAGGTAGTTCTTTCCTGATCGCATCTTTCAATTCTTCATCCAGCATATCCGCTTTACTGATCGCAATGATCATTTCCTTATTTAGTAATTCGGGATTGTATTCTTCAAGTTCTTTCAACAGGATCTCGTATTCTTTCCTATGATCATTGCTGTCGGCGGGTATCAGCATCAATAGAACAGGGTTGCGTTCTATATGGCGGAGGAACCTGTGGCCAAGTCCCTTTCCTTCCGCTGCTCCTTCAATGATACCTGGAAGGTCGGCAACGCAAAAGCTTCTATTATCACGATACTCCACCATGCCCAGCTGTGGAGTAAGAGTTGTAAATGCATAGTCCGCGATCTTTGGTTTTGCCGCAGTGATCACGGAAAGCAGGGTTGATTTCCCGGCATTGGGAAAGCCTACTAATCCTACATCTGCAAGCACTTTTAATTCAAGCACTTTCCATCCTTCAACTCCAGGTTCACCCGGCTGTGCATGTTCCGGCGCCTGGTTGGTAGCAGTGGCAAACCGGGCATTACCCAATCCTCCTTTACCGCCTTTAAGCCATACCACTTCCTGTCCATCTTCCAGGATCTCCACTTCCTTCTCTCCATTTTCTTCATCCCTGGCAATGGTACCTAATGGAACTTCAATGATCACATCCTTACCGCTTCTTCCGGTACAATTGTTTCCTGATCCTCCTTCTCCATTCTCCGCATGAACATTCTTATAATACCTGAGGTGAAGTAAGGTCCACAGGTTCTTATTACCTCTCAAAATGATATGTCCGCCGCGACCGCCATCACCGCCATCAGGACCAGCCTGCGGGTTGAACTTGGTGCGCATGAAATGCTTGCTTCCCGCGCCACCATGGCCGCTCCTGCAGAAGATCCGGATATAATCAATGAAATTCGTTTTTTCCATCGCTGCGAAAGTAAGCTATTATTTAAGTCTTCCATGGCTTGTATAACCAGGGCGCATCGCCCTCTCCAGGAAAATTTTTTTCTTCATCATTATCTTTTGACTGTGCCCAGCGTATATTTTCTTCCTGTGACTGGCCTTCCTGTATCAATGGATCGCAGGGATACCATTGTTCATGCATATCCGCTGCCAGCTGTTGGTAAATCCTTGTTCCCTCTGTTTTCCATTCCAGCATCTCATCTGTGACCTGCCTGATGATCTTTGCAGGGTTCCCAACAATAAGGCTTCGTGGTGGAATTTTTTCTTTTGCCCTGATAAAAGACAGAGCACCTACAATACATTCATCTCCCAGTTCAACATCATCCATGATCACGCTGTTCATGCCCACCATACAGTTTTTTCCAATGGTTGCCCCATGGATAATCGCCCCATGACCGATATGCGCATTTTCTTTTAATACAACGGTAACCCCAGGGAACATATGGATGGTGCAGTTCTCCTGCACATTACATCCATCTTCAATGATGATCGCTCCAAAATCACCGCGCAGCGCGGCACCCGGGCCTATGTAAACATTTTTACCAATGCTGACCTGCCCTGTTACCGCTGCCTGGGGATGAACAAAAGCAGTAGGATGAACGATGGGAGTGAAATTTTTATAACGGTAAAACAAGTTGACTGTTTTAGTTTGAAAAAATCTGGTTGATCAATGCCCCGTTGAAGATTCCGGGTTCTTATAATACACGGTTCCCTTGAATAAGGCGACCAGTTTACTGTCCTGGTTATGGATCATTATTTCATAGATCCCTATGCGATGACCTGAATGCTTTTCGGTGGTGGTAGCGGTGAGCCGGTCACCAGTATAAACAGGATGTATATGCGAAATAGAGGTCTCCAGGCTTAATGCCGTTTTGCCCCTGCTATTGCTGGCGAAGGCAAGTGCCGAATCGGCCAGTGCATAGGTAATAGCTCCATGCGCGATGCCAAAGCCATTACACATTTCGGGGCGAACAATCATGGATAATACGGCGGATCCTTCTTCGATATGGTCCCTGTTGATTGCGAGCCATTGACTAAAAGCATCGGCTTCCCACATTCGTTGAACGATCTGCTTTGCATTGCTCATGGTAGGTCTTTTTATTAATAAGGTATATGCCAATCCATGTTTATTCACCCTTAAATACCGGTTCTCTTTTTTCAATGAATGCCTTGACTCCTTCTTTGAAATCAGCCGTGGAAGCGGCTTTCTGTTGAAACACGTCTTCATCCTGCAACTGGTCGAACAATGAATTCGACATGCTCTGTGTAAGCGCCTGCTTGGTATAAGCCAGTCCTTTTGTTGCCATTGCAGACAATTTCAAAGCGATCTTATTCACTTCATCCATGAATATTTCGTCGGGGAATACTTTATAAACCATTCCCATATGTTCGGCATCAGCTGCAGTAATTTTATCGCCTAACATCATAATGGCCGAAGCTTTCTGGAAACCAATAAGTCGTGGTAACATAAAAGTGCCGCCGCTATCGGGTATGAGCCCGATCTTAGAAAAAGCCTGGATAAATGATGCCGATGATGCGGCCACAACGATATCACAACAAAGCGCGATATTGGCTCCTGCGCCTGCCGCCACTCCATTCACTGCGGCAATCACGGGAACCTCCAGCCTCCTGATCCTCATCACGATCGGGTTATAATGTTCAGAAAGGATCCTGTTCATGCCAGGTCCTTCAGGGTCAGTAACTTCAGAAAGATCCTGTCCTGCACTGAAGGCTTTGCCCGCACCTGTAATGATGACCGCTCTCAGGCCTTTTTCCTTTTTGCAGGTATCGAGGTGATCCTGTAACAGCAGCGCCATTTCACGGTTGAACGAATTCAATTTATCGGGCCGGTTAAGCGTGATGTGTGCAATATTATTTTTTATCTCCAGGTTTACTGATGGCATAATAAGTTTTATAAGATTGAAAGTTTAGTGACACTTGAAATAATCAAACGGCTCCTGGCAATCGAGGCATTTATACAGGGATTTGCAGGGAGTAGACCCGAACCGGCTGACAAGCGAAGTATTGAATGAGTTACAATGCGGGCAATGCACGGCTTCATCATGGATGAACAATCCTGGGGTGCAAACCTGCTGCATTGGATTGGGCGGTGCGATACCAAAAGCTTTCAGTTTATCGCGTGCGTTTTGCGACATCCAGTCGGTGGTCCATGCGGGAGCTAAAACGGTTTTGACATCGATATTTTCAAAGCCCTGCTCCAGCATTGTCATCCTGATCAATGACCTGATCATATCCATCGCGGGGCAGCCGGAATAAGTGGGTGTAATGGTGATGGTAACAAGATTACCAGCATCATGATCAATTTCAATGTTGCGTACGATGCCCAGGTCAACGATGGAAAGCACCGGTATCTCGGGGTCCATAACGGTTTCCATCAGGTCCCAGACCGATTCAGTGGAAATGATATCGTGTTTATGTTGGTTCATTGGTTTTAAGTTTTAACCCGGCCCCTTTTCTATTTTGTCCTTGGCCGT
>JAEWIW010000295.1 GCA_023386855.1 Bacteroidota bacterium
TTTTTAAACCGCATATACTGCATAGGATAAATTGATATTTGTCAAGGTAAAATCTTGGCTATTCTCAATGGGCCATCGTACATGGTATGCTTAATTTTGCCATCAATATTTAAAAACACAACAGATCATCATGAGAAGAATTTCCATTGCATTTGCAGCAGTAGCATTTGTACTATTGACTGCTTTTACCGTAGCTACCGAGTGGAAGTCGGACAAACCACATTCACGTCTTGGGTTTAGTATCACCCACCTTGGGATTAACGACGTTACAGGTTCCTTTAAAAACTTTGATGTAACCGTTAAATCTTCAAAGCCTGATTTCAGTGATGCACAGTTTGAATTGACTGCAGAAGTGGCCTCCATCAACACTGATGTTGAAATGAGAGATAACCACCTGAAGAGTGCTGATTTTTTTGATGCAGAAAAATATCCTACCCTAACGTTTAAAAGTACTTCTATTAAAAACGCAGGTAAGAACCAGTATAAGCTTACCGGTGATCTGAGTTTTCATGGAATTACCAAGCAAGTAACAATGGATCTTCTTTACCGCGGAACTATTGAAAACCCCATGTCGAAAAAACCTACTGCCGGTTTCCAATTAACAGGAAAACTTAAGCGTTCAGATTTTGACCTGGGTCCAAAATTCCCTGCACCGATGTTAAGTGAGGAGGTTTCCATTAAAGCAGATGGGGAATTTGTACAACAATAATTGTTAAAAAGACAATTATCATCTTATTAGCCTGGATAATGTCCAGGCTTTTTTTATGAGAAGATCATCATGAAAAGGATAGTACCGGTCAATACCATAATGGTATAAAATGGGTATGATCTGATTTCAAAGCGCCTGCGTATAAAATCGAATGTGGTCATCACCAGCAATACGATCAGCAACCCTATCATGGGCAATGCCACAAGGTCCTGCAGAAAGCCTACAAGGGTCGCCGCAATGTGCAGTTCATGAACAAGGATCAAAAGGATAAAAAAAGCAAGAACAGCAATACTTAACTGGAACAGCAATTTCTCTTTCTTCGTAGGTTGTAATTCTTCATTTACCATAATCTGCATATCATATTAGTGGCAACAAAATAAAGAAATTTCGGGCCAAACTGAACAACGGCCCATCACTACATTTTTTCTTAATATCCTGTGATAAAATCAATTCATGCAACTTTACCTTTTTGGCATTCGTTTTTAAGCCGAATTTCATGTAAAATCAGGACAGGATCGCCTTCCTTAAACCGGATATTCACAATCCTTTTACCCTATTTGTTGTATTTTTAAACTTTGTCGAATGAAGTGGCTTTTACTTTTCATATCTGCGTTTACCTTATTTCCCCCGCAGGCAATTCCCCAGGAAGTGCCGTTTAAGTCGGGAGAAAAAATCCACTATACTGTTTTTTATAGTGTCATCGGCTTTTATGTCAATGCCGGAAATGCTTCTTTTACCACCACCCGGACTACTTATAATAACAGGGATGTCTTCCACGTGGTGGGCCAGGGAAATACCAATTCCAGGTATGACTGGATCTTTAAAGTACGCGACCGTTACGAGAGCATTTTTGACGCGGAGAGTCTCAAACCCCTGAAATTCATCAGGAATGTCCAGGAAGGCGATTACAAACGTTATGAGGAAGTATATTTCGACCATAACCGCCAGGTAGCTACCACAAAAAAAGGTACCTATAAAGTTCCAGCCCAGGTCCAGGATGTGATCAGTTCTCTGTATTATGCCCGTAATATCGATTTTGATCAATATAAAAAAGGCGCTAAAATTCCTTTTAACATGTTCATTGATGATGAAGTGTTCCGTATGTATATCCGGTACATGGGCAAGGAAACGGTTAAAACCAAATATGGGAAATACAACGCCATCAAACTAAAACCCCTGCTGATCAAGGGAAATGTATTTGATGGAGGGGAAAAGATGACCATCTGGGTGACCGATGATCCTAACCATATTCCCGTACGCATTGAGAGTAAACTTTCTGTTGGCTCCATCAAAGTTGACCTTGAAAAATACGAGAACCTCAAACATCCCTTTACGGCAATCGCCAAGAATTAACAGGAATCAATAACAGGCTAATACTAATTTTTGCAATATGGTTGCATTTTTCTAGTTTTGCCTGATTCATCATTAACCCTGTTTAGTTGGCGGCAAAAACCATCATAAGCAAAATCTTAAGCCTGTTATTGTTGCTGGTCTTTATGGTCAGCATCGTACCACGCAATTATCTTCATGATGCCTTAGCCGGTCATTCCGATAGCTTTTACCTGCTGCACCATTCAGATATTGCGGCAATAGAAAAACAGGGATTCCAGTGCGACCAGTTCCAACTGGTGGTGAACCTGCCTTATGAACAAACGGTTCCTACCATTATCGGTTGTCCATGCACGTTAGTATCTGCAGATGCTCCCGTTTACCCTATTTCAATTGTCACTTCCAACCCTGTTCATACCTCCTTACGCGGCCCTCCCTCATTAGCCTGACACTTTCAAACCAGGTCTTAATTCAAAAAAAATTAAAGTGAGGCAATTATTATTTTTATTGTCGTCGCTGATCCTCAGCATCAGTGTACGATCACAATCCTGTGATTTAAAGATCATGGGGCATGTAGAAGATGAACATACAAAGGAAAAGCTTGAAGCGGCAACAGTAACCCTGGTGGGCACAGGTAAAAAGCTGCTTACGGATGAAAATGGAAATTTTACTTTTTCATCCTTATGTATGGGAGAATATACCCTCGAGATCAGCCATGTTGATTGTTCAACGGTAACAAGGAGGTTTTACCTCAATCGCAACATGCATGTTGATATTCTCCTGCCGCATGCTTTGAATACGCTTGAAACCGTTACTGTTTCGGCTAAACGTTCAACACCGGATGTTGCTTTCCGACAGGATATCTCCGGTAGGCAATTGGCTGCCACAAGGGGCAACTCCCTTGCAGATGCACTGGAAAAGATAAATGGCGTCACTATTTTAAAAACAGGGTCAAACGTTGGCAAGCCTGTTATACATGGATTGCATGGCAACAGGGTGTTGCTGGTCAACAATGGCATCAGGCAGGAAGGCCAGCAATGGGGGAATGAACATGCTCCTGAAGTGGATCCTTTTATTGCCGATAAGCTTACGGTCATAAAGGGTGTTGATGAACTCAAATATGGATCAGATGCTATTGGGGGTGTCGTAATCGTTGATGCCCGCCCGTTAAAACATTTTCCCGGCATGGCAGCGGAGTTTTTTACGGGCTATTCCACCAACGGAAGAAAATATTATGGCTCGGCCAATTTTGAACAGCAACTGGATAAAGTACCCCTTGGCTACCGCATACAGGCCAGTTATAAAAGATCGGCCAATATCCATACCCCTGGTTATACACTTAACAATACCGGCCTTAAAGAATATAATTTTTCCTTCACTGCCGGACTCAAAAAGGAGCATTATTTTATAGAAGGATATGCGAGTCATTTCTATACAAAGGCTGGTGTATTTTCCGGTTCGCATATTGGCAACCTCCAGGATCTTCAGCTAGCCATTGCAGCAGATAAACCTGATCCTGTTTTTTTGGGAGAAGAAACCTATAGTATTGCCAGGCCCATGCAGGAAGTAGCTCATAGTTTATTCAAACTCAAATCTGGTTATACAAAGGGAAAAAATAAACTCTACCTTACAGCAGGTGCACAGGTCAATAACAGGCAGGAATTTGACAAATCAAGATCCAATAGTAATCCCAGGCCACAACTCGACCTGCTCATATACACCTTCACCGAAGAACTTGCATGGGATCATGCGCCTGTTGGAAAGCTGAAAGGAACCGTGGGCATTTCGTTGATGCAACAGGATAACTCTTATGGCGGAAGATATTTTATTCCCAATTATACTTCTGATACAAAGGGAGCGTACTGGATTGAAAAATGGCAACAGCAAAAATGGGAATTTCATGCCGGCTTACGTTTCGATCATAAACAGATTGATACAAGAAGATTGCTATACAGTGGCGAAACCGTATCACATCATCTCCGTTATTCTACGTTTGCATCTTCCGGTGAAATCATTTACAAACCAACTTCCCTGTTGAAATTTATTGCAGGGGCCGGGCTTTCAGAACGGGCACCACAGGTAAATGAATTGCTGAGCAATGGCATTCACCATGGAACGGCAACCTATGAAGAAGGAAACCCCAATCTTGATGTGGAAAGATCATTCAACGCATCCCTGGGATTTGAATGGAAAAGCGAGGATGAAAAATTCAGGCTGAACGGTTCCGTTTACCGGAATGATATCAACAATTATATTTACCGCAAACCGGAACCTGATAAACCTGTATTGACAATTGCAGGTGCTTTTCCAAAGATCATATACAGCCAGACCAATGCATTGCTGCGCGGAATTGATGCAGGCATGGAATGGAAATTCCTTCAGCCTCTTCAATGGAATGTACAGGCATCGATGCTCAGGGCAACCGAAAAAGCATCAGGCCAATGGCTGATCTTTATGCCGTCCGACAGGTTAACAAATGAACTGGTGTATACTTTCAGGGAATCCAAAAGATTCCACCAGCCATTGCTTTCAACAGAACTGGTATATGTTGCCAAACAAACCAGGGTCCCCACCTCAGGAAATGGCAAACTGGATTATAAGGATGCACCAGGTGATTATGCCCTGTGGAATGCTACTCTTTCTTCGCAGGTTAAGTTCGATTCCTTTACCATCGAGATGGGAATTACCGTGGAAAATATCCTTGACCTCAAGTACCGCGACTATATGAACAGCTTCAGGTATTTCACCGATGAAATGGGAAGAAATATTTCGCTGCGTTTGAAAATTCCCATTGGAATGGAAACAGGAAATTGAACAAACGGAAGGCAACTTTAATTTATCAAACCAACTACAATGAAATTATCAATATCCATATTTGCCCTGGTGATCATGCTCAGCGGCTGCCTGAGGAAAGATGTTGTAGAAGAAAACTCTAACGAACTCATTACAACACTACGATTGAAATTTACTGAACAGGGATCCAATACAGCATCAACATTTCAATTCAGGGATGTTGATGGCCCTGGGGGTGAAACACCACAGGTAGATACCATCAGGCTTAAAGCCAATACAAATTATTCCGTGGAGGCAGAGATCCTGGATGAATCAAAAGATCCTGTTGTAGATATACATGATGAAGTGGAAGAAGAAGGAACAGTTCATCGGCTGTACCTGATTCCATCAGCAGGTATTGATATCACTATTACAGAACTGGATTATGATAGTGAAGGACATCCGCTTGGATTGAAAAGCACCTGGCAAACAGGTAGTGCGGCACAGGGAAGAGTAACCGTAACACTCCGGCATTATGAGAACGGGGGGAAAGAAACCAGTGATCCCGTTAACAGCAGTAAAAGCAATACCGATGCAGAGGTAGTTTTTTTAGTGATTAGTTATTAGTGATTAGTTATTAGTTGGGCAAAAACCGGTACCCTGGACCGGGGACCGCAAAACAGCACCGGGGCCCATGGACCGAGTGGAATCATTAGCACACTAGTACACTAATCACACTAATCACACTTGTCACTAATCACTAATCACTAGTCACTAGTTACTAGTCACTGGCTTTTAAATTGGTATCACATTCGTGGGTTTATTCTTCCTGATCTTTTCTGGTATGGAAGCAATGATCTCCTGCCTTAACAATTCAATCATTCTTTTTTTCATGTAATCACGGTGAACCACCAGGCTTACTTCACGCATGGGAGCCGGGCTTTTAAACTTTCTTACTAATTGCGACTGCGAAGACTTAAGATCCATGGTGGCGAGTTCAGGAAGAATGGTAATGCCATCATTGACTTCCACCATCCGTCGCAGGGTTTCGATACTGCCGGCTTCATATTCAAACAGGCTTCCCTCCTTCCCTGCCTTTCTTAACTCGCAAAGATTTACAATTTGTGACCTGAAGCAATGCCCTTCTTCCAGCAACCATAATTTGGATGGATCAATCTCTTTTGACAAAACATACTGTTTATCGTATAACCTGTTCTTCTTTGAAACATAGGCCAGCAGCTCTTCATAGAATAATACATATTCCCTTATTCCAGGTTCCTGCAATGGTGTTACCAATATGGCAACATCGATCTTTCCCTCACGTAATCTTTCAATCAGGAAGTCAGTAGTCATTTCATTGACCACCAGTTTTACCTGTGGATACTTCCTGGTAAAGGATTGAACAAATAACGGTAGCAGGTATGGCGCCAGGGTAGGAATGATCCCTACTTTAAGCTGGCCTTTCAATACATCTTTCCGGGTTTGAACAATATCTTCAATAACATTAACCTCGGCCAGCACTTTTTTGGCCTGCCTGATAATCTCTTTTCCAGCTTCAGTAGGAATCACAGGCTGCTTGCTTCTGTCAAAAAGTTTAATACCCAGCTCCTGCTCCAGTTTATGCACCTGCATGCTAAGGGTGGGCTGCGTTACATGGCAATGGGCCGCCGCTTCGGCAAAATGCCGGTACATGTCTATAGCCAGGATATACTCAAGCTGCGTAATAGTCATAAATTTTCCCTATTGAATCATAAATTTAATCAATCTTCTCAATCAAAATAAATGACCACATTTGTTTCTCTCC
>JAEWIW010000353.1 GCA_023386855.1 Bacteroidota bacterium
GGGTGATAGGGTGCAGGCGGGTTCCCGAGCCACCGGCGAGTATAATTCCTTTCATGAATGAATAAAAATCATTGAAGGGTTAACTAATGAGGTGGCAATGTAGTAATTATAATCGGGAAGTTCTACCCCGTGGCACGGCCCCGTGCCACGCCCCCGTGCCACGGGGTCTAAAATAAACGGATAATATAATATACCACCGCTGCCAGTATGGCGCTAACTGGAATGGTGAGTATCCATGCCCAGAGCAGGTTGATGGTGACACCCCATCGTACTGCGGAAAGCCTTTTGGTTGCACCAACCCCAATTATCGCACCGGTAATGGTATGCGTTGTACTTACGGGTATACCCAGGTGCTCGGTGATGTAAAGGGTGGCTGCACCGGCGGTTTCAGCACTTACCCCTTCGAGCGGGGTAACCTTGGTAATACGTGTTCCCATCGTCTTCACGATCTTCCAACCACCGCTCATGGTACCCAGTGCTATAGCGGTAAAGCTGGCAATCGGCACCCACATATAATGGTTCACGAATTCATTAAAGCTCATATCCACTCCCTGGGTTTTCTCGTAAAAGATCAGCGCAGCACCAATGATACCCATTACTTTCTGTGCATCATTTCCACCGTGCCCAAGGCTAAAAGCCGCAGAGGATACCAGTTGCAGTCGCCGGAACCAGGTGTCGGCCCGATAGGGATTGGCCTTCCTGCAGATATTGACTATTAGAATCGTGGTTATAAAGGAAATGATCAAGCCGATCAACGGGGCAAGGAAAATGAACAGGAAAGTGGGCACCACTTTAGCGTAATTGATCACGTTCACGCCATGATCACTCATAGCACCAGCATGTGCCAGTGCTGCCCCAATAAACCCACCGATCAGGGTATGCGAGGAACTTGAAGGAATACCAAACCACCAGGTAAGCAGGTTCCAGGCAATGGCGGCAACAAGCCCCGCAAAGATCACTTCCAGGTTAATGAAGTCTTCATTCACCGATTTGGCAATTGTGTTACCAATCTTAAACTCACCAATAAGGTATTTAGAAACAAAGAAGGCTGCAAAATTGAATAATGCAGCCCATAATACTGCCTGGAAAGGGGTCAGTACCTTGGTTGATACAATTGTTGCGATTGAATTGGCCGCATCATGAAATCCATTAATAAAGTCAAAAACCAGAGCCAGTACAATAATTACTACCAGGAAAGCCATTAGTATTCAGGTTTTGAGCGGGTGATTATGCGTATTTGATAATAATGGATTCAATAACGTTCGCCGCATCTTCGCATTTATCGGTCACGATCTCCATTACCTGGTAGATCTCTCTTTTCTTGATCACTTCCTTGGCATCAGGTTCTGTTTCAAATAAACGATCTATGCTCAGATCAAAAATATCATCGGCCTGGTTTTCAATACTGTTCACTTTCACCAGTGCCTCGGTGATCTTGCGCATATTCTTCATATTACGCAATTCTTTAACCGCCAGCTGGATCTGCTCGCAACCCTGGTCGATCAGCTCAGCCATTTTCTGGATGCCCTGGTCGTTTGGATTTACTTTATAGAAATTGATCTTTTTGGCTGAGGCAAATATATAATCAGAGATATCATCGAGCGAAGTGGCCAGGTAGTGGATGTCTTCCCTGTCGAACGGAGTTATGAAATTCCTTCCCAACTCGGTAAAGATCTTGTGGGTAAGGTCGTCATTGACATGTTCCAGGTCTTCGATCTTTGCAATAACAGCCGCTCTTTTATCGAAATCAGGCTCCTTCACCACTTCCTTCATTAATGATCCCATCTGGGCCATGGTATCCGCTACTTCCTCGAATAATGAATAAAAGACCCTGTCTTTTGGCATGAATATCTTGAGAAAGGAATTAGAGCCCATAATTGTTAATTTGGCGCAAAAATAAAATTAATCGAAGCGGTTCCGAGAATTAAAAATTTGATAATAATTTCTTAACACTGGGATAACCTTCGACTAATAACTTCATGCCAAACCGTTTTTCCCCAACCTCTCCACGCAGCCATGCCTTTCCCCGGCAACTCATAACAATTCCATAATACGCGTAACATTGACTTAATACAGAGGATACAAATCCATAACTCCCTGTTTATAATCCCGTAACAACGCACTGGTAGCTTTGTGGCCAATAAAAAAAATCAGTGTGTTAAGAAAATTCTCCGTTGTTCTCTCCCTTATCTTCTTTTCCTTCATCCTGAACGCACAGGTTGTTCCCCTGAATGGAAAAGTAATCAACTCCCGCAATGAAGCCATTGCAGGGGCCACCATTAAAATAGAAGGGTCCTCCCTTTCTGTGCCTGCGGATGTAGAAGGAAGGTTTACGATCCAGCTATCAACCGGCAAAAAATATTCGCTATCCATTTCCAGTGCCGGCTATTCCACCAAAAATATTGATGAGCTGGAAGTAAAACAAGGTATCGATAACAACCTCGTTATAGTATTGGAAAACAATGAAGCGCTAGAAGCTGTAGTGATCAGGAGCTCACCCAGGAAAGAAAGTACTGCCGCGCTGGTGAATATCCAACGCAATAACCCTTCTGTATCGAGCGTGATCGCTGCTGATTTTATCAGTCGCACTCCCGACAAGAATACGGGCGAGATCTTAAAGCGCGTTAGCGGTACCAGCATCCAGGATAACAAGTTTGTAATTGTAAGAGGACTGGGTGACCGGTACAACACAGCCTTTTTAAATGGAGCACAGCTGCCCAGCTCGGAGCCCGACAAAAAAGCTTTTTCATTCGATGTTATCCCTTCCAGCGTGGTGGAAAACATCGTTGTCAATAAAACCGCTACCCCCGATCTGACGGGAGAATTTGCCGGTGGATTGGTGCAGGTATCCACCAGAGATGTTCCCAACAGGAACTTTCTTTCTGTGGGTGCAGGCATTGGTTATAACACGGTATCCACAGGTAAAGAGTTCATGAGTAACAAAAGAGGGTCGACCGACTGGCTGGGATACCAGGATGGATCGCGCGATCTGCCCAAAGGATTTCCATCAACCAGGCAGGCTTATAATGGCCTCGCCAACCAGCCCAACGGTCTCGATCAGAAATTACAGCTGACCAAACTTTTCAGTAATGAGGGATATGCCGTTGAACAATCAAAAGCTGCACCTATTCAATCGTATAATATTGCCTGGGGAAACAGCAAACATTTTGATAATGGTGGAAAGCTTGGGACTGTATTGTCTGTGGTTTATCGTAAACAGATGCTGAATTATAAAGTTAATCGTTCACTCTATGAAACCGATGGCATTGCGATCCAGGATTATACCGATGACCAGAACAAGTACAGTGTGAATGTTGGAGCGATGGCTAATATCGCTTATGTAAAAGGCAATCATAAGATTTCATTCAAAAATTTATTCAACCAGTTCTTCGAGGATAATTTTTATTACAGGAGCGGACCTAATAAAGACCGTGCAGGTGATATCAACCTATGGTCATCCGTGCTGAACCAGCGAACTTTTTATACTGGTATACTTGAAGGTAATCACCAGTTAAAGCTGGGGAAGGCAAAGGTTTACTGGAATGCAGCCTATTCCCTGAACGATAAGTCGCAACCCGATCTTAGAACCTCCGCCTATTTCAGGAGTGGTATCGGTTCATCAAATGCATTTGAGTGGGACCAGGATGATTCAAGGAGGTTTTATTCTTCATTAAAAGACCATGGATATTCCGGTTCTATAGCGGTCACTGTTCCCTTTGAAGCTTTTGGTGAAAAACAGCAGGTCAAATTTGGAGGATCCACGCTGATCAAACTGCGCGATTTCAATTCAAGGATATTCCGGTATGTTGAAGCAACCAATGAATTTGATAATGCATTAAGAACCGCGCCTTATGACCAGATTTTTTCTACAAATAATATTTCAAGGAATGGTTTCGTGATGGAAGAGTTCACGAATAACCAGGATAAGTATAAGGCGGTATCGGCATTGAATGGAGGTTATGCGATGATGGATAATAAATTGTCGGACCAGTTAAGAATAATATGGGGCGCAAGGGTTGAATACTTCGGCCAGTATTTAAGCACGAGGGACCTTTCTTCCAACAAGATCAAAATATTCAACGATGATATTCATGTACTCCCTTCAGTGAATTTTTCCTATGAACTGGATAATGAAGATATCATCAGGATATCAGCCTCTAAAACCCTTTCCCGTCCTGAGTTCCGTGAGATTGCTCCTTTCCAGTTCTTCGATTATGAATCCACGTTTGGTATTCGCGGCAACCCCGACCTTGTTACGACAAGCATCTATAATTTTGATGCACGTTATGAACTGTATAGCGGTCCTGGTGAAGCCATAACCTTCGGAGGATTTTACAAGCGATTCATTAATCCCATTGAATTCAGGCTCGACCCGGGTAGTGTACTTACAAGAAGAAATTATTTCTACCAGAATGCAAAAGATGCTAACACCTATGGTCTTGAATTCGAGATCAGGAAAAATCTTGATTTCCTCAACAGTTCAAACGCGCTGATCAAAGACCTCAGTGTATTTGCCAACCTCACTTATATCTTTTCCCAGGTTAGCTTCAATGATGAACTGCTGGGTAAGATCGTTTCGGCCGACAGGCCGGTACAGGGACAGTCGCCTTACCTTATCAATGGAGGACTTCAATATTCCAACAGCAAGAAAGGATGGAATGGAACCTTGTTGTATAACAGGGTAGGGAACCGGTTATCACTGGTAGGTTATAATTCTCTTGGCTTCCCTGATATATATGAGAATGCACGTGATGTTATCGACCTGCAGGTTTCAAAAAAGATATTGAAAAAGAAAGGCGAACTGAAACTCACTGTATCTGACCTGCTCAATCAAAACGTGATGTATTATGAAAATGTAGACCAGTCGAGAAACTATAAAAGCAAATCCGACCGTGAATTCAGTTCCTATTCACCAGGAAGTACCATTACACTTGGCTTTACGTACAACTTTAATCTATAAAAACTGAACCCAAACAAAAGCTTATAAAATGAAACGAATGAAACAGTTATTATTCATTGCTCTTACTGCACTAAGCTTCACATCATGTATCAAGATGAATGATGATGAACCCGTAAGTCCTGTTGATCCTACGGATCCAAATACGTCAAAAGTAATTTCAGGAACCATTGATAAGGATCTTGTAATTAAAACCGGTACCTATACTTTGAAAGGTTATGTGTATGTGAACAATGGTGCTACGCTTACCATTCAACCTGGCACCATAGTTAAAAGTGATGTAACGGAAAAAGGCGCATTGATTGTTGAACGCGGAGCAAAACTGATCGCTGAAGGAACAGCTGATCAGCCCATTGTATTCACATCAGGAAAAGCTGCCGGGGAAAGAAATCCAGGCGACTGGGGTGGAATTATCCTCCTTGGAAAAGCGCCAACCAATCGTCCTACTTCACCAGCGCCCATTATTGAAGGTGGCGTAAACCGTCCTTATGGTGGAACAGATCCCAATGATAATTCAGGGATACTTAAATATGTAAGGATTGAATTTTCCGGTATTGCCGCAGAGCCCAATTCAGAGATAAATGGATTAACATTAGGAGGTGTTGGAGCAGGAACTGTTCTGGAGAATATCCAGGTTTCCTATGGTGGTGATGATGCCTATGAATTCTTTGGCGGAACAGTGAATGCAAAGAATCTTATTGCCTTTGCAACCTATGATGACGACTTTGATTTTGATTTTGGTTATACCGGTAAGATCCAGTTCGCGGTATCACTCCGTGATAAGCCTGCAGATACTGATGCGGCCAATGGAATTGAAGCGGATAATGATGGGGCGGGAACAAATGCAACACCATACACTCACCCTGTATTATCAAACTTCACTTTTATTGGACCTTATGATACTACAGGATCTGCTGCCACACACAATTTCAGCAACAGGTGGAGAAGAAGTGTTCATTTTACACTTTATAATTCCATCCTTGCAGGTCATAAGAAGGGAGGATTTTCAATGGAATCGGCTGGAACAGTACAGGACTATTATGTAGATAATCTTTCTGCCTTCAAAAACAATATCGTTGCAGTATATACCAATCCTTACCTGGTGGATTCAGTAGGAGCAAGAGTTATTGCAACAGGGCATATGGCCAATCCCATGACACCCGAAGACAGGACAGCTATGATCAATGAAGCCAAATCGATGATCCGTGCGAAGGCTGAGTCGGAAGGTAATATCACGCTCGCCAGCAGGGAAGATATCCAGCTGAATGATCCATTCAACCTTAATGCACCAAACTTCCTCCCTAAAGCAGGATCACCAGCTGCTTCCGGAGCAAATTTTACCGGACTTGACGCTAATTTCTTTAATACCTCCGTGGCATACAGGGGAGCGTTTGGGTCAACAGACTGGACCGCAAAATGGGCCAGTTTCAACCCAAGAACGAATGCGTATTAAGTTTAATCAAACAGCCAAAATTGAAAAACCCGGGGTTGTCCAGTACAGCACCGGGTTTTTGGCCCTATAATAAAAATATCTGAGAAAAAGGATGATAGAAATTAATAGTTAGATAAGATTGGTATAAGTATTAATTCATAGCGAAGCCATTTCTTTACACCAGAATTTTCTCATGTGATTGTAACCGCCGATTTCCATCGGGGGTTTTTTTTTAAGTAACTTTTCCACTTATTTTAATCGCATGGTAAGAAGTTATTTATTGATTGGGCTATATGTTTTATTGACATTTAATCTTTCTGCCCAGTCAACCCAATATACTGAAGTTCTATCGGTTCCGGGCAGCAGGTTATTTACAAAAATAGATACACAGGGCATTACAGTGCTTGCCAGCGGAAGGTTCATTACCCCTGCAGGAAAAACCATTCGTATTACGGCCGATCCTTTTGGAATGAAAATATCTCCCGACGGGCGCAAAGCAGTTACGCTGCATAATGGTGTTTTTACCTTAATTGATCTTGCTTCAATGAATGCCGTAAGGGTTCCCTCTTATGACAAAAAAATTGTTTCTCCTTTTACCAATGGGTCATTTTTGGGAGTGGCTTTTTCACCCGATTCAAAAATCTTATACCTGAGTGGGGGAGATAATGGAGCCGTACTGGTATATGACCTTGAACAGTACCGCAGGCTGGATTCCATTTCACTTAACGGGTACAGCGGCGACAGCCTTTACCATGAAAGTTTTACTTCAGACCTCGTGTTGAATCCTTCCAAAAATGAATTGCTTGTGCTGGACAGGGGAAATTTCCGGATGGTCAGGATTGACCTGGGAAGCAGGCGCATCGGGGCTTCTGTGCCAGTGGGCAGGCAGCCTTTCGGGCTTTCCCTTTCACCCGACCAAAAAACTGCTATCGTAGCAAATGTTGGAATGTATGATTACCCCCTGTTGCCCGACCTGGATACTTCCAATTATAACAAGGGTTTATTGCCATGGCATCCTTACGGAAACAATACACCGGAATCGATCAATGGATATGAATTAAATGGAAGAAAAATCCCTGGGGTGGGAAGTCCTTTATCGCCGGATGCCATGAGCGTATTCACCATTGACCTCGGTAATAATAAAGTTCTGGCAAAAATTAAAACCGGCAGGCAGATTGGTCATATGATCGAAGATGCAGAAGTGGTTGGTGGTTCAAGTCCAAATTCAATTGCAGTAGGTCCAAACCATGCTTATGTAACCAATGCAACCAATGACCTGGTATCAGTTATAGATTACCGCAAGGGAATTATAGAAAAAGAGATTCCCATTAAAGTAGATCGGCAACTCGACCGGTACAGGGGGCTTCTGCCTTTTGGCATTGCAGTCAGTAATGATGAAAAAACACTTTATGTTGCGTTGCTGGGATTCAATGCCATCGCGGTGGTGGATATCGCGTCAGGAAAAACGCAGGGACTGATTCCAACGGGGTGGGGCCCAACAAGGGTTGCGCTTTCCCCGGATGAAAAAGAGATCTATGTATCCAGTTGCAGGGGATATGGATCGGGACCAAATGGAGGTAAGAATTTTGTTGCCCCTGTGCAGGGTATTTATGTTGGAGATATACAGCTGGCAAGTTTTCAAAAGATACCCATGCCTACACAGGAAGAACTTGCAAAGCATACCCGAATCAGTATAAGAAATACCTATACCAAGAGAAGGATCAAGTCAACCCCCGGACATCCATTGCCGCTGAAACCCATGAAGGATGCCAGTCCCATAAAACATATTGTTTATATCACCAAGGAGAACCGGACATATGATGAAGTACTTGGACAATTGAAACAGGGAAGAGGTGATGCCTCATTGGCAAGGTATGGGAATGATGTTACGGTGAGTAATGGTAAGAAAACGATTACACATGCGAACGTGATGCCCAATCATTTAAAGCTTGCAGTTGCGTTTAGTTTTTCAGATAATTTTTATTGCGACAGTGATGCTTCAATCCATGGTCATCACTGGATGATGGGCGTAATCCCCAATGAATGGGTGGAAGCGAATTCATCCACTGACGCCACTTTCAATGCTTTTTCAAAAGTGCCCGGAAGAAGGTTCCCGAAAACACTGGGGTCCATCGACCCGGAAGATTATGCGGAGATCGGGGGATTATGGGAAGCACTCGAAAGGCATGATGTTTCTTTCTACAATTTCGGCGAAGCCAATGAAACAGGAAGTGTTAGGGAGAACTGGGACGATACTTTAACGGGTGCGGCACATGGCGTAATGGTTCCGATGCAAAAAGCACTGTATACGAGAACGAGCCATAATTATGCAGGCTATAACACCAATATCCCCGACCAGTTCAGGGCTGAGCAGTTTGAAAAGGAATTTACCAGGTTATGGTTGAATGGAAAGGACACGATGCCTCAACTGGTAACGGTGCTCTTACCCAATGATCATGGGGCACAGGTTAGGGAAGAAGATGGATATCCATTCGTGCATTCCTATATGGCTGATAATGATCTTGCATTAGGAAGGATGCTACACTTTTTATCTCGCACACCTTACTGGAAGAATATGCTGGTGATCATTACAGAAGATGATCCACAGGGTGGAGTTGATCATATCGATGGACACAGGAGTATATTGATGATGGCAGGACCATATGTAAAGAGAAATTATGTTTCACATACCCATCTTAATTTTGGATCGATCCTTAAAACGATTTATAATATTGTTGGCACGGATTACGTGAACCAGTATGATGTAACGGCATCCTTG
>JAEWIW010000392.1 GCA_023386855.1 Bacteroidota bacterium
AGTGAATTATACTGCACGGCATGGCGTTCGACTGGAAAAACAAATCGTTCAGCATTGCGACCTGGCAATTGTTACTTCAACAGCTTTGCTTGAAAAATATAAAGGAACTGCAAAGAATATTAAATTAATTCCCAATGGTGTTGATCCGGGTTTGTTCGAGAAAGCTTATTTGAAGTCATTCCCTAAACCCTCATTGTTATTGCAGGTTCAAACCCCGGTGATAGGATTTACGGGTAGTATTGATTACAGGACTGATTTCGCACTCCTCGCAAAAGTGATCAGTGCTCACCCGGATAAAACTTTCTTTTTTGTTGGACCTGTGAATACGGAAGAACACAAACAATATGGTATTGATCAATTACCTAATGTTGTATTCCCAGGGGCTATGCCCATCGAGCATCTTCCTGCATACCTTCAATACTTTGATGCTGCCATTATTCCCTATAAGAAGAATAAACTTACATCTGCCATATATCCCTTAAAGTTGAACGAATACCTGGCTGCTGGTGTTCCGGTTATTTCTACTGATTTTTCTACTGATGTCAAAAGCTTTTCCGACGTAATTTTTCTTGCTGCTAATGCTGAAGATTTTTCTGCTGCAATTAGTCATGCGTTGTCATCAAATACAGAAAGCCTCCGTGAACAGCGCTATAAAAGGGCAATGGAAAATAGCTGGGAACGAAGGGTTGAAAGCCTGTTGCAATACAAGAATGTTTAAATAGGGTATGTTACCATTTAAGAAAGTATTGTGCCGATAATCCAACAATGAGGGTGATGGCAAAACTTAGCATTGTGCCGATTAAAACATATTCGGTATGTTTCCTGGCCTTGCTCTCACTGAAACGAAGAATGGATTTTGCGGCGATCAGCAGGCCAATGGTTTCATAGCGGCCTGTTAGGATAAAGATCATAACCAGTATACGCTCCAGCATGCCAATATATTTTCCTGCCTGCTCCAGGCTTTCACCAGCTTCTTCTTCAAGTTTTTTTCTCCATTCTGCTGTTGCAAAACTTACAATATATCCAACGGGCCAGATGATGAAACTGAATACCAGCGCATAGGTCCAGATATGGGGCCAGTCGAGCGATTGAATATAACCCAGGTCAAAATGATTATACACGTAAAGCCATGAAAGGATGATCATCATTACATGCAGGAGCTGGTCGACAAGGAAATAAATAAGATTATTTTTTCCATAAAGCTTCCAAAGGTCAATAAGGTAATGGCTTACCATAATGGGTAGGGCTACCCGCCATCCCGATAAATGCCAGGTTGCGATATAGCTAACGATACCGGTAAGCAGAACATGAATATACAGATAGGCCGAACGAATCTTTTTCTCCTGTTTATCTTTTACCCATTTTGTAGGTTGAAAAATAAAATCGGTAAGGATATGCCCAAACAATAAGCGGATCAAAACAATTGTTTCCATACTATGCCTGTTTCAGGAGAACTGATTTTTTTTCGTAACGGTGTAACATGGCCTGGAGGATATCCCAGCCTGCTGTTTTTTTTCGTTGGTTTACTGCCGACTGGCTGATGCCGAGTTGTTCGGAGATATCTGTTTCTTTTTTGCCCTGCAATAGTAAACTAACGATTTCAGCGGAACCTTTGGTCCATTTATCTGTAATAAATTCAAGTGATTTGGCCATAACATACAGTTCATCATTGAAATCCGGTTCTGTGCATTGCATTGAAATGGATTGCTTTGCCGATTTCATTTCATCCAGTGCCCTTCCGCTCAGTTGGTAGGCAGGGCCATCGGATTCACCTACAGTGCTGGCCTCGAGGGTAACTGCACCGATGGCCAGCGAAATGCGGGCATCCACGAAAACTTTTTCCTGCTTCACTTCCTGGTCGCTTTCTGTTAACCTGTTGAGGTAGGATTTGAGGAGAAGAAGGTATCTTAAACCTTCTTTTACCGGCAGCTCGGCCTGGATAAAATCGCCGCGGCCAATGCTGTATTTGATTTTGGGCCTGGCCTTTAGTGAGGTAAATGCTGCTTTTACAGTTTCCGCCAGCTGGCCCCGGAGGGCTGCAGGCAGTTGGGTAGAGCCAACAATATCAGCAGAAAGTACTGTTCTCATAACCTTTGGATCTTTTATCAAAAATAAGGAAATTTCCTTATAAAGAGTATTTTTTAGGAATATACCTTATAATTTACTTTTTTTAGGAATCTACCTTATATTTTAAGCCAGGGATTTCCTGTCACGGATGCCTACTTTTTCCTGGCGGGCCACTTCTACACTGTACACGCCAAATTCTTCCACTACTTTGCCGGTAAATTTGTAAAAGCCCTTTCCCTGTAATGGATAGAGCCTTGAAGATTCAGGAAAATGAACCGTATCAATCCAGTCGCCCCGGGCATCAATGAAGGTTCCGAAATGCATCACCTGTTTGGTAACAGTTCTCACCGGTTTAGTGGTAATGAAATAGCCCAGCATGGTCACCTGCTGCCCCAACCGTGAAGGCAGGTCTGCAGCGAGTGTATATTGCATGGCGTCTTCACTGCAGATCCGGAAAATATCGCCCAGTGCAAAGCCCAGCAGTTCGATCTCATCGAGCATGTCATCAAGAGGCCTTGCGGTAAGTGCCGGAAGCTTGAAATCGACAGGGGGCTCATGAAAAAGTGAAGCTGTTGCCGGTACGGTTTCCCTCGACTTGCTGTGCAGGAAGTTGGCCTGCCAGAGCAGTTCTTTTTTAGATTTCCCGGTGAATCGGAGGGCTCCCGCACGGATCAGGATATTCAGTTGTTCAGGACCAATGGCGGTACGCTCGATCAGGTCGATAAGATCGGTATAATTCCCATGCAGGTTTCTTTCTTCTATGAGCCGGCTGATCAACTGGTTCTCGAGGTTCTGGATAAGAATGAAACCTACAAATACGGTATTGCCATCGATGGATGTCAGTTCCTCGCTCCTGTTGATACAGGGGGCTTCCAATACGGCTCCCGCCCGGCGTAATTCATGGAAATAGAGTTCAGTGGAATAAAAGCCGCCGAAATTATTGATCACGGCTACCATGAATTCAAGAGGATAATAGGTTTTGAGGAAAAGGCTCTGGTAACTTTCCACTGCGAAACTTGCCGAATGCGCTTTTGAGAAAGAATACCCGCCGAAGCTTTCGATCTGCCGCCATACTTCCCTGCTGATGGCATCGGGGTACCCAAAGTTTTTGCAGTTAAGGAAGAACTGTTCCCTGATCCTTTCAAATTCTGACCGCCCGCGGTATTTACCACTCATCGCCCTGCGCAGGATATCCGCTTCTCCCATATCAAGCCCCGCAAAATGATGCGCTATCTTGATCACATCTTCCTGGTAAACCATCACTCCATAAGTTTCCTGTAGCAGCTCCTTCATTTTCGGGTGCAGGTATTCAAAATCATCGGGATGGTGAAAGCGGTAAATATATTGCCGCATCATCCCGCTTTGTGCCACACCCGGCCGGATGATAGAACTTGCCGCCACCAGCGTGATATAATCGTCGCAGCGTAATTTTTTCAATAACTGGCGCATCGCGGGGCTTTCGATATAAAAACATCCAATGGTGTCGGCCCTCCTGATCTGGTCGGCTACGCGCGGATCCTTTTTGAAACGTTCAATATCATGGATGTCTATGCTGATCTGCTGGTTTCTCCGCACCTGGCGGATGGCTTCCTTAATATGACCCAGCCCGCGCTGGCTAAGGATATCCAGTTTATAAAGGCCAACCTTCTCAGCTACGAACATGTCGAGCTGGGCAGTGCAGAATCCCTTGGGAGGAATATCGATGGCGCAGTAATCATAGATCTTTTCTTCACTGATCAGCATTCCCCCCGGGTGAATACTGAGATGGTTGGGGAAATTGGTCAGCATGCTTCCATACTTAAGGATCAGCTGCTGGATGCTGTCTTCATTGAAGCGGTGATCACGGTTATCGGCCAGCTGGTCGATCTCCGACTTGGGCAAACCGAACACTTTTCCCAGTTCACGAATCACGGCATTATGCTGGAAAGTGCTGTACATGCCCAGTAAAGCCACATGATCGCGGCCATAACGTTTAAAGATATAATCGATCACTTCATCCCGGTCTTTCCAGCTGAAGTCAATATCGAAATCGGGTGGACTGGTACGGTAAGGGTTGAGGAATCTTTCGAAATAAAGATCCAGGTCGATGGGGTTCACATCGGTGATCTGCAAACAGTAGGCAACAATGGAATTGGCACCGCTGCCCCGGCCTACATAATAAAAACCACGACTCTGTGCATAGCGTATGATATCCCAGGTGATCAGAAAATAGGCATTGAAGCCCAGGTCGTTGATGATCTTCAGTTCCTTGACAACCCGCTTTCGCGCCTCTTTATGTTTTGGACCATAACGGCTGAGCATCCCGTCGATCGCCAGTTTTTCCAACAGTATCCTGTCGTCTTCAGGCGTGGCACTGAAAACCTTCTTGTTTTTATCGGTATGAAATTCCATATCCACCGAGCAGCTGTCGATCACCTGGAGGGTATTGGTGATGATAAAAGGATATTGCTCAAAAGCCTGCATCAGCCTTGAGGCGGCAACAAATCGCTCATATTTCCCGGCAATGGAGGCGGGGTCCTGCATGCTGAGTAATACATTACGGTCGATGGCCCTCAGCAGGCGATGGAGGTTATAAGTGGTTTTGTCGCGGTAGGTCACCGGCTGGCGGATCACATAGCGGGTAGGGTGATCCTGTGTATGGCGGCTGAAGAGTTTGTTCACTTCCGTGGGCTGGACGCCAATCAATTCATATTCTTCCAGCTCCGATGCCTCTACTGCTCCCAGGGGATAGATCACCCAGGTATGCTCGAGTAAACCTGTTCGTTCAGGGAAGGGGGTGTCGGTCTGCAGGTGGCGGCTGATGAAATGATTGATATTGCTGATGCCGCGGTCGTTCCTGGCCAGCAGGATATACATGAACCGGTCGCCGTTGCGGATCTCAGCGCCTCCAATAGGCCTGATGTCGTTCTTACGGCATTCCTCCACAAAATCCCACAGATCGCAGGTGTTGTTGATATTGGTGATGGCCAGTGCACGGGCACCGGTTTCCAGGGCTTCCTTTACCAGTTCGGTGGTGCTGAAAGTGCCATAGCGGAAACTGAAATATGTTTTGCAATTCAGGTACATGATCAGGGTTGGGTATTTGCCATGGACCGGGCACGCATCACGAGCTCGGGACCAAAGCTGTTTCGGATACTATCGATAGCCTGGTAAAGCCGGATCTTTTCCTGCGTATCATCAAAGAGATTGATCTGGTAATTACCCGGAACCAGGTGGGTGAATCGTATGCCCAGCAGCCGCACCAGCAGCCGGCGATCATAGAGTTTATTGAACAACTCCCTGCTTTTTTCCAGCAAAAGGTGATCGCAGGAGGTATAAGGAATCATGGTCTGACGGGTTACCGTTTCAAAATTCGAGTAGCGGATCTTGACGGTGATGCAGCCCGCCAGTTTGTTCTGCCGGCGCAGCTCAAAAGCAGTGTTTTCGGTCATTCTCGTGATCTCGCTGAGCAGGAACCCGGTATCAATGGTGTCTTTCTGGAAAGTGTTTTCGGTTCCCAGGCTTTTCTGTTCGTGGTAGGGGATCACCGGGCTTTCGTCAATACCGTTGGCGCGCCTCCATAATTCAATACCATTCTTTCCCAGCAGGTTTTGCAAATAGGGAAGGGGGATCTCGCTCAGGGTTCGCACCGTTTCCACCCCCATGCGGCGTAACAGCTCGGCCGTCTGCTTTCCTACCATGGGGATCTTTTCCACGTCTAAGGGGGCCAAAAACGATTTCTCTTCCCCAAAAGGGATCTCCAGCTGGCCATTGGGCTTGGCTTCATCAGTCGCTACCTTGCTGATGAGTTTATTGGAAGCCAGCCCATACGACACCGGCAACCCTGATTCACGGGTGATAAACTTCCTTAGCTCGGCAGTATACTGGCTACACCCAAAGAAGCGGTCCATCCCCGTAAGATCAATATAAAATTCATCGATACTGCTTTTCTCATAGAGCGGTACCCGTGAAGCAACAATGTCGGTCACCATCCGGGAATAATGACTGTAACTTTCCATGTCGCCACCAATGAAAATTGCCTGCGGACAAAGCCTCCGCGCCAGCTTGATGGGCATGGCCGAATGAACCCCGAACCGGCGGGCCTCGTAACTGCAGGCTGCTACCACACCCCGGTCGCTCGTGCCCCCTACAATCAGGGGCTTGCCCATCAGACGACTGTCTTTAAGGCATTCAACGCTTACAAAAAAAGCGTCCATATCAAGATGCACAATGGTGCGATGCGATGAATATATCATACCGGTTCACTTACTAATCAGGTGCCAAATTACTAACATTTTTAGCATCATATGCTATTTAATTTAGCAAGATATCCCCAATCGCAGAAATTCATTTTATGGGGAGAAAACTCACCAGAAAGGGAAGGAGTAGGACAGGCAACTCCCGGCAAGCCCACCGGGAGTGGAAGGAAGAAACGACAATTTATGGCACTGCCTTTGCAAAAATATATGGCAAGTACATTGAATCTTATGAATTCTTCTAAAAAACTGGTTTATATAGTAGACGACGATCCGGACGACAGGCAGATTATCCTGGATGCCTTCCTTGAGCATCACACCGAACTGGATTATGTATTTATTGAAGACGCGCGTGAGCTGCTTACCATGCTGAACCAGCAACAGGAAACTGAATTCCCTTCACTGGTTATCCTTGACCTGAATATGCCCGGCATGATGGGCCTGCAGGCACTTAAGGAAATTAGGTCCAACAAACGTTATTCACGCATACCCATGGTGGTGCTTACTACTTCAACCTTGGGAACCGACCGGAAAAAATCGTATGAACTCGGGGCCAACTGCTTTCTCACCAAGCCATCGCTGTTCAGTGAACTGGTATCTATGACAAGGTCCATTTCAAATATTTATTTTCATCCACAGCCTTCAAACCTGGTCTCAGCATAAGCTGTTAACAATATAAAATAGCATCAACAGGAAAAGATCATCTTTTGTGGCTATATTCATATAGCTGTTAATAAAAGCATACGCTGTTTATGGTAGAAAAACACCCGATTGTTCTTGTGGATGATGATGAAGATGACAGGTATATTTTTCAGGAAGCTTTCCTGCAAACAGAATGCAGGAACCCCTTTTTACAGTTTGAGAACGGAAGCATTTTACTTGACTTTCTAAATAAAACGGATCCTGAGCATTATCCCTGCCTGATCCTGCTCGACCTCAATATGCCCATGATGGATGGAAGGGAAGTGTTGAAAAATGTGAAGTCAAATCCCCAATGGAGCCACATACCGGTAATCGTGTTTACTACCTCGAAACTGGAAAAAGACCGCCGGATCGCATACGGACTGGGAGCAAACTGCTTCGTTTCAAAGCCAAGCGGGTATCATGAAGTGTTGGAGATCACCCGCGCCATTGCCCTGCTCTGGTGTCATAAATGAGTGGCACGGTTTTTTAATCAGATATAACAGAACTATTTCTCATTAGGGTTTAGGGGTTAATCCCGTCTCCAATCTGGTGACGGGATTTTTTTTGCCTTACACCATACCAATTAAAAACCCGGTAAAACAACCGGGTAAAGATCAATACATCAGTTATAGCTGGGAAATATAGCGTGGGCGCCGCTTCCGCGTTTTCCTGTTAAAGAGATATTCATCAATAACCGCAACACTATTGCTGCCGGTGGCTTTAATAGCGCCAACCAATTGTTGGGAAGAAACATTCCATTTCTTCATCCAGTGTTTTACTTCAAGGGGATCGCTGGTTTCAACAGTAGATTTATAATGAAAATTATTTTCCATAGTGCATCAGGTTCTTTCATTCACAATTGCAGTTAATTCCCCAATAATTATACCATTCATTATGAATGCTTTTGAGGCCACAAATGGCATAACATTTTTCGATTCCTCCATTTAAACACTATATATGCCTGCATCATCTACTCCTGTTGATCCACTGATCAGTTCCGGTGCCAGCCAATCGTACTGGACCGCTTCGGTTCCGCCTTTTGAAACCGAAACCCTTTCTTCTTCCCTCAATGCAGATGTTCTGGTGATTGGCGCAGGAATATCCGGACTAACCACTGCTTACCGCTTACTTGAAACCGGGAAATCCGTGATCGTTGCAGAAGATGGCTTTATCGGTAGCGGTGAATCAGGAAGAACCACCGCGCAGATTACACCCGAAGTGGATGATGAATATGCACATATCGCATCAAAGTTTGGGGAAGAAAAAGCAAGAATGGTAGCGGATAGTCATACCGCCGCCAGGGATTATATCCGCCTTGTGATCGAAAAAGAAAATATTGATTGCAATTTCCAGCTGGTGAACGGGTATTATTTTCTTCATCCCTCGGATACCATTCAAACCCTCAAAGATGAATTGAAAGCGGCCAGTCATGCAGGTCTTGATGTAAGCATCGTAACAAAGATGCCTTCCATTCATTCCGATGCAGCAGCACTGGAATTTCCCGGGCAGGCACAGTTTCATATCATGAAATATTTAAAAGGTCTGGCTGAAGCTATTCAACGAAAAGGAGGAAGAATATTTACCCGCTCGCGCGTTACCAATGTAAAAAAAGGTTTGGCTGAAGCCAATGGATACACCATTACAGCTCCTCATATCGTTGTGGCCACTAATTCGCCTTTTATCGACATGGTAACGATGCATACCAAGCAGCATCCTTACCGTAGCTATGTTATTGCAGGAAAAATTTCCAAATCAAATATTACACCTGCACTTTGGTGGGATACCGGCGATAAAAACTCTCCATGGGTAACCGAACCTTATCATTATGTAAGAACCGAGATCCTGGATGAAGATCACTACCTCCTGATCTCCGGAGGCGAAGATCACAAAACAGGGCAGGCCGACAAAGAAAATATCGCGGAAGAAGACCGTTTTGCCGCGCTGGAAAAATGGACACGCCAGCATTTTCCTTCCATGAAAGAAATCTTATATCGCTGGTCGGGCCAGGTACTGGAGCCTGTGGATTCTCTTGCCTTTATTGGAAGGAACCCGGGTGATAAAAATACTTATATCATTACCGGTGATTCAGGAAATGGTATGACTTATGGAACCATCGGAGCATTGCTGGTCAGTGATCTTATTAATGAAAAAGAAAACGCCTGGGAATCGCTCTATGACCCTTCCCGCCTGATGTTCAGGGCTCCCGTTGATTTTGTACAGGAAGCAATGAATATGGCAGCACAGTACGGAGATTTTTTTACTTCCGGTGATATTGATACAGTTGCCAATTTGGGAATGGGTGAAGGAGCTATTCTTGGGTCTGGCTTGAAAAAGTCTGCGGTATACCGGGATGAAGC
>JAEWIW010000403.1 GCA_023386855.1 Bacteroidota bacterium
CTTCAAGCGTATCAGGACAAATAAGACGAACGGCCACCACGTTCTTTTTCTGCCCGATCCTGTAGCTCCGGTCAATGGCCTGGTTTTCCACCGCTGGATTCCACCAGGGATCAACGATATAAACATAATCCGCTTCGGTTAGGTTTAATCCCGTTCCGCCTGCTTTCAGGCTCACCAGGAAAACACGGATGTTTTTGTCATGCTGGAACCTGTTCACCACTTCTTCCCTGTTCTTTGTACTTCCCGAAAGAAAGCAATACCCGGTATTTCTTTCATCAAGCTCTTTGCGGATCAGTTCCAGCATGCTTACAAATTGTGAGAACACCAGTATCTTATGTGAGGGTGCATTGTTCTCAATTTGCTCTAATAGTATTTCAATTTTGGACGACCTGTCGCTGAATAGTTTTTCATCCTGCAACAATAGTGGTGAATCGCAGACCTGTCTTAACCTTGTCAGTCCTTTCAATACATGTACCGACTGCCTGCTTAATTCCTCTTCTGTTGCACCGGAAATATAATCACGGAACTCTCTTTCATAAGTGTCATATACTTTACGTTGCGCTTCTTCCATTGGGCAGTAGATGATCATCTCCGTTTTTTCCGGAAGCTCCTTTGCAACTTCTTTTTTTGTTCTTCTTAAAATGAATGGCGATATCTTTTGCTGGAGATCTCTTAGGTTATAAAGACTCTTGAATTTATCGATAGGAATTGAATACAGGTCGCGGAATGATCTTTTGCTTCCCAGTAATCCAGGGCATGCAAAGGATAATTGCGCAAAAAGGTCCATGGTATTATTCTCTATTGGTGTTCCCGTAATGGCGATCCTGTTCCTTGCCTTTAGCTGCATTACTGATGCATAGCGTTGTGAATTGGGGTTGCGTATGTTCTGCGATTCATCTAGGAAAATATAATTGAACTCAAAATGTTTGAGGTGACCAATATCTGATAGCAATGTGCCATAAGAAGTGATGATAAGATCATAATTGCCGAGATCGTTGGTATGTTTCATGCGGTTGGCGCCATACAATACCAGGTAACGAATAGAAGGCGCGAACCTGTTGAGCTCCGCTTCCCAGTTAAAGATCAGTGAAGTGGGAACAAGGGCAATACTGGTTTGCTTTCCATGTTTCACTTTTAGCAAGAGAAGAAAAGCGATCACCTGTATGGTTTTACCAAGCCCCATATCATCGGCAAGGCATCCACCAAAACGGCAATCATCAAGAAAATTCAGCCAGTCGAGCCCCTGTTTTTGATAGTGTCTTAGTGTAGCGTTTAACCCTGCAGGAACAGGCGCTGGAGCGAAATGAGAAAGCCTTGTTTCGTATAAGCGGATCTCTTCTTTAACCGAATCATCCATTTCATCGGGACCATACAGTTTCTTCATTTCTTCAAAGCTGATCTTCGTTGTGATCAGCCGGTCATTGTCAATTTCTCCCGCCTTGAAATACTGCTCAAATTTTTTAAGCCACTCAATAGGTAATATGCCCATAGTGCCATCATCGAGCTCAACATATTTGCTTTTATTGCGCACCGATTGATGCAATTGTTTCAGGGAAGCTTTCTTCTTTCCAAAACGGACATTCATATCGGTATTGAACCAGTTCAATCCACTGGTGACCTGTATATTGACTTTTGCCTTGTTGCCATTGAGTTTATTATTCTTCACCTGGTTGAAACCAAGCACCTGAATCCCAGCTTCCTGCCAATATTCAAAAGCATCCAGGAACCAGTCTTCCTGCAAAAAGCGCTGCTTATGAAGGTAGAAATAGGTAAGATCATTATCGAGCTGCTCGTTGAAATCGGGATGCTGCCTCAGGAGCAGGGCAGTGAACCGGATCTCTTCTTCATCATTCCTGCTGAAAGGAACAAGTTCCCCTTCTTCATTTCTTATGAATACCTGCCGCTTGCTGAGGACCGGTATTTCCACTTCGCCATACTTCATTACAGGGTTGATGGCAATGTGCTGGTCGAGATCCGAAAGGTAAATGATCCTTTCAAGCGATGGTAAAGGAACCCCTGGAGATGATGCAGGAAGGTAATTAAATTGAACAGTTACATGATCCTGTAATTTCTTCAATACCTGTTCATTGAATTCTTCAAAGCGGTTTGCGGGAAGGCGTATCCCTGCAGGGTGCTGGGTGAAGAACTTTGCAAGCTTCTGCAAATGAAAATTGGATGGAAGAAGAAGCCGGTTATGGTTTAACAGGAACCAGTCGAACAGGTATTGCATCGAATGCAACGGAACCAACTGGTGATGGGGCTCACTGGTCTCCAACTGTGCCGTTATTTCATACAGGTCCTGTTTTCGGTTAACCATCACCGTTATATCGCTGACCTGTTCACCGGGTTCAACAGGTTTTAATGAGCCTGCTGATACATTGGAAGAAAATTCCGGGTCATGGATAAAAAATTTCAGTTGCAGGGGATTGGAAAGAATAAGTTTCAGTGCTTCTATATCCGCAATCGTTTTAGGAGCAGAAGGATTATTCTGGAACCTTGATATGGCTGCATAAAATTTCAGCTCCGTTTCATCCCTTGAATTCAGCGAGATATCGAGTGGATTGATTAATACCAGCGGGTTCCTGATCTTCCCCGACTGCGTGGTAGCGGCCCTGTATAATTCGATGGATAACTTCTTATGAAATTTATAGTGCTTCATTACAAGGATGTACTCCCTATCGGCCGGGAGTTCCTGTTTTAAAAGCTCCAGGCTATCCTGCTCATTCAGTAATTGTTCCGCCAGGTCCCTGGTTGAAGCCATAATAATAATTGAAACGAATTGATGAATTATTGATACAAAATCAATCGACGATCAAATTTAATATATTCATCTTCACTTTCTGACCGCAGAAAATTTTGATGATATGAGAAAGATCCGGGCTAACCTTTTACTGGTGCTGATCATGATCACTGTGTCAAGTGATCTGAATGCACAGCAAACCTTTACCAATCCATTGCTTCCTTCTGGCGCAGATCCCTGGTGTGTGTATTATAAAGGAAAATATTACTATACCAATACTACGGGAAGGAATGTTACCCTGTTCAAAACCAAAAGCATCGCCAAACTGAAAGATGCGCAAAGAAAAGTGGTGTTCAACCCGCCTGCAAAAGGTCCGTACTCAAAAGAGATCTGGGCTCCCGAGATCCATCGTATCAATAACAAATGGTATATCTATTTTGCGGCCGACAGTGGCAGGAATGTTGACCATCGTCTTTTCGTGATCGAGAATTCTCATCGCAACCCTTTAAAAGGTGAATGGGTGATGAAAGGTAAACTCGAAACACCCGGCGATAAATGGTCGATCGATGGAACAGTATTCGAACACAGGGGCAAACTGTACCTGCTTTGGTCGGGATGGGAAGGCGATAAAAATGGACAACAGGATATTTATATCGCCGAGATGAGCAATCCATGGACCGTCACCGGAAAAAGAGTACGGTTGTCCAGTCCAACCCTTCCCTGGGAAACGGTGGGTGATCTCAACAACCCAAACGATGTGCCCCATGTCAATGTGAATGAAGGGCCGCAGGTACTGGAGAATGATGGAAAGCTCTTTCTTATTTATTCTGCCAGTGGATGCTGGACCGATAATTATGCATTGGGCATGCTCAGTACCACGGTGGATGCCAACCTGATGGACAGTACAGCATGGACCAAGCATCCTGAACCTGTATTCAAGCAAAGCCCTGAGAATGGCGTGTATGCACCAGGACATAATTC
>JAEWIW010000040.1 GCA_023386855.1 Bacteroidota bacterium
AAACAAGACTGGGCCTTGAAAAAGTGCATTCGGAATATGGAATGACAGAACTGTTCAGCCAGGCGTATTCAAAAGGAGCTGGTCTCTTTAATACGCCGCCATGGATGAAGGTATTGTTAAGACAGGAAGATGACCCGCTGGAAATTACCAGTGAAAAAATAAAAACTGGCCTGGTCAATGTGATTGACCTGGCAAATATATATTCCTGTGCTTTCATTGCCACTGAAGATGTGGGTAGAATGCATGATGATGGAAGCTTTGAAGTATTGGGAAGAGTGGATAACAGTGATATCAGGGGTTGCAGCCTGATGGTAATTTAATTAAACTGAAAAAAAATTTTATGGAACCGATCAGGACAGGCATTGTAGGTTTTGGTATTTCAGCAAAAGTATTCCATGCACCATTCATTCATACCAATCCACGGTATGCATTAACTGGTTTTGTAGAAAGATCAAAGAATGAATCATCCCAATCATACCCTGGGTCAAAGATCTATAGGTCGCTGGAAGAAATGATCGAAGATCCATCCATAGAACTGGTGATCATCACTACCCCGAATGAAACCCATCTTCCCTTTGCCACCGCGGCGCTAAGGGCAGGGAAGCATGTGGTGGTAGAAAAACCCTTTACCAATTCAGTTGAAGAAGGGGAAGAACTTATAAATGTTGCAAGGGAAACAGGCAAGCTTCTTTCGGTGTACCAGAACCGCCGGTATGTAAGCGATTTCCTGACCATAAAAGAAATACTGGAACAAAAACTATTGGGGCAGCTGCATGAGTATACGGCACATTACGATCGTTACAGGCCGGAACCCAGGCCTAAAGCATGGCGTGAACACCTTTTACCCGGAAGCGGTATCCTGTATGACCTCGGGCCGCACCTGATCGACCAGGCATTGACATTGTTTGGATATCCAACATCAGTTACAGCCGACATCAGGATGCAAAGGCCGCACGCCAAAGTGGATGATTTTTTTGAGCTATGGCTCAACTATGGAATGCTGAAAGTGAAGTTGCATGCAGGTATGCTGGTACGTGAGATGGGGCCCAGGTATATACTCCATGGAACAGAGGGATCATTCATTAAATACGGTGAGGATCCACAGGAAGCATTGTTAAGAGCAGGTAGTTTGCCAGGAGGAGATGATTGGGGAAAAGAGCCTGAAGAAAATGACGGCTTATTGCATACCAGTTTTAATGGTGAAGTAAAGAAAGTAAAAGTTCCAACCAGGGCAGGCAATTATGGAAGCTATTACGATGAACTTTATGAAAGTATCCGTAATAATCAGCCCTTACCTGTGACCGCCGAGCAGGCCCTTGATACCATCAGGATCATTGAGCTGGCTATTAAAAGCAGTAATGAAAAAAGGACGGTGGATTGTTAATCACACTAATCACACTACTTCAGGTGTTCAATCGCCAAAACACCCACAAGTCCCATCACTGCAACGATGGTTTCCATAACTGACCATGACCTGATGGTGTCACGTATGCTCAG
This sequence comes from Bacteroidota bacterium, assembly GCA_023386855.1. Classification (GTDB taxonomy): domain Bacteria; phylum Bacteroidota; class Bacteroidia; order Chitinophagales; family Chitinophagaceae; genus Flavitalea. The sequence continues at coordinate 1,498 of JAEWIW010000040.1, forward strand.
GTTGAAATATTCCTTGAACATCCAGAAGCCCGGGTCATTGACATGTGAAAACATAAGACTGCCCGCACCGATACTTAATACCATCAGGTTGGGATCTACCCCACTGGCATGCACCAGGGGAGCGATGATACCGGCAGTGGTCAAACCTGCTACAGTTGCAGATCCTACACATACCCTGATCACGGATGCAATAAGCCATCCTAATACCAGTGGATCAATATCCAGTCCATCCAGCCGGTCCCCGATATAGGCACTTACCCCGCTATCGGTGAATACCTGTTTTAAAGCTCCTGCACCTGCAACAATTAAAAGTATCATGGCCACATCCTTCACGGCTTCACCATAGATCTTCATCACATGCTGCATGTTCATTCCCTGTTTTATTCCCAACGTGAATGCTGCAACCAACACAGCGATTAACATAACAATGGAAGGATCACCGATGAAACTGATAACGGAATTACCAGGAGATACCATCAGTAATACCGTTGATACCATCAGCATGATCACCGGTAACAGGGAAGTGGCAAAACTGTTGAAAGCCCCGGGCAACTGAACAGCCACTTCATTAGGTTTAAAAATATCCAGTGGGGTAGAGTTGATCTTTTTCAGCGTGGAAGCGAATACTGGTCCTGCAATGATGATCGTAGGGATGGCCAGCATCATTCCATACATTAAAGTAAGGCCCATGTTGGCGTTGAATTGTTCCACCAGTGCGGCTGGAGAGGGATGTGGAGGAAGGAAGCCGTGGGTGACTGATAAAGCTGCAAGCATGGGAAGCCCCACATACACTGCAGGAAGTTTAAACTGGTAAACCACGGAAAAGATCAGGGGCACCATTAATACAAATCCTACATTGTAAAATAATGGAATGCCCACTACAAACCCTGTTATCATAAGGGCCCATGAAATATATTTTGTGCCGAACAAATCCATTAATACCGAAGTAATCTTTTTTGCTGCGCCACTTTCCGCCACCAGTTTACCCAGCATGGCGCCAAGACAAATGATAATGGTTAGCCCGCCAAGGGTATCGCCAATGCCTGTCTGAACCGATTGTACAACTTTCGAAAATGGAATGCCCAGCAGTAGTCCTGCAATGATGGATGTAAGCAGGAAGGCAAGGAAAGCATGGAACCTGGCAACAGTAATAAGCAGCACCAACAGGATGATGCATGCGGCAATCGTCAAAATTATCATAGGCTAATTTATTCATTTAAAATAAATTGCACCAATGGATTCTTTAACGCATATCGTTCTGGGTGCCTGTATTGGCGATTTGTTTGTAGGAAGAAGACTGGGCAAAAGAGCCATGCTTCTTGGCGCTGTAATGAACAGCCTGCCCGATATTGATTTCGTTGCTTCTTTTTTTCTCGACCCGGTCAGTGACCTGCTGGCCCATCGTGGATTTACCCACTCACTGCTTTTTGCGTTTATAGTAACTCCTGTATTATCGTGGATCGCCATGCGAATACACCATAAATCGGATATATCATTCAAGCACTGGAATATATTCTTCATGACGGAGATGCTGATCCATTTATTCATTGATGCATTCAATGCTTATGGAACAGGATGGTTTGAACCCTTCTCGCATGCCCGCATATCTTTTCATTCATTATTTGTTGCCGATCCATTCTTTTCGATCCCATTGGCATTGGCATTTATTGCACTGATCGTATTGCCGGCACGTCACTTTGCAAGAAGAAAATGGATCTATGCTTCCCTGTTCATATGCTCCTGTTACCTTGGATGGTCAGTATTAAATAAAAAAATCGTTGATACCGATGTGCTGGCCATTGCAAAAAAGAAAAATATAAAATTTACCAGGCACCTCAGTACGCCTACACCATTGAATAACCTGCTATGGTTTATAGCTCTTGAACAGGATTCAGGATATTATATTGGCTATCGCTCCGTGTTTGATTCAAAACCCGAAATGCAATTCACCTTCAGGCCAAGAAATGAGAAGATGCTTGATACGCTTGAACATGAAAAGCGGTTGATGCAACTAAAAAGATTTTCACAGGGATTCTATACGGCAGAAAAATCTGGTGATACCTTAATGTTCAATGATCTTCGTTTTGGCCAGGAAGCAGGATGGTATGATCCCATGAATAAATTTGCTTTCCATTTTTATTTAAGTCACCCGGACGACAATGAACTCGTTGTTCAGCGCGGGCGTTTCGCCCTCTGGAATGAAGAAACCATCAGGACGATGGTACGGAAGATTAGGGGGAATTAGTGTCAAGTTATTAGTGACTAGTGACTAGTGATTAGTTATTTTTCCACTAGTCACTAATCACTAATAACTAATCACTATCATTCTCTTTGCCTGAAATAAAAAGTGAATAAATAAAAAAGCAGCTTTACGGTGTTATAAGCACTCCATTGAAGAAAGCGGCTGATTAAACTGAATTTTGTCCTGTAAAATTCATCTGTGATTTCAATGGATTCTCCTATTACTCTTTTAAACCTTTCCTCCACATCTTCTGCAATCCGAGGGTTCATGATATCGAGGTTTAATTCGATACTAGCAAAAGCACTGATGTTATTGACGTTATAGGAGCCTATAGTGACCCACTTGCTGTCATAAGTGGCGATTTTCGCATGTAAAACAGAGGTCTGGTATTCAAAAATCCGGATACCCTTTCTTAATAGCCACCTGTAAATATATCGTTCAGCATACTTGGCGATTTTTATATCTGAAGTGCCCGCCAATACAAGTGTTATCTTGACATTTCTTGCTGAAGCCTTGGCCAACTGTTTACGGATCATATAACCCGGGATGAAATAGCTCGACATGATCATGATATGATCCTGCGCATTTCTCAGCATTTCATAATAACTTGATGAGATCTGGGTTTTTCTTTGTACCCAGTCATTTCTCCTGATCCTCATCAGGCATTCATTGCAAACCGATGAATCCAGCAATGGGTGCTTCATTAACCTGAAAGCCTTAACCTTGGAACGGGTAAAAAGCCTGATACAAACTTTCTGCAATTCCAATGCTATATCACCCCTGGTATAGATGGCCCAGTCGAGCCATGCAGGATCATCTTCGGAGTCATTGTATTTGTCGCTGATATTAATTCCTCCCACCAGCGAATGATAACCATCTACAACCACTACTTTATGATGCATCCTTCTACCAAAATAAAAAGACCCTGTTCGCAGAATGGGCTCGAAATAACGAAAGAAGATACCTGAGTTCTTTAGCTTTTTACGGAACTCGGCCGACAATCCCTTTGAGGCATATCCATCAAGAAGTAAGTATACTTTTACATTTCTTGCTGCCGCTTCAATAAGCGCATCAGCAACCATCTGGCCGGTTTCATCTTCATCAAAAATATACACCTGCAAATGAATACTGTATCGGGCTTCCCTGATGAGGCCCAGCAGGCAATTAAAATATTCCCTTCCACCACGGATCAGCCTGGCTTCATTAAATTGAGTATAACCTGCATGTGGACGGATCTGTTTTGTTCTTTTTAAACTGGGAATCATGGACCTATCATTGAAATGTCAATACCACTAACAGTTGTTAGTAATCGAAGCATAAAAGCCAGGATACCGCTAATGCATGATGATTAAATTCCTCATTCCGGGATGGTTAAATCATCGAAATCCCTTAACTTGATTTATATCCACCCTTTTGATTTCCGGCATATTTTTCGTCCCCCATTGAATGAATTCAATTAACATTCATTTCCTTATTCATGGCAAAGCAACCTACAGCCCTTACTGCTCCTTTTGAAACCATCTTCCGTTGGGATGAGCATTGGACCTCAATTCATGTAAAACCAATCCTTAAAGAAGAAAGTGTAATTCAGTTTAAAGTTACTCTTTTAGATGGAAGTGATGTATTTG
>JAEWIW010000064.1 GCA_023386855.1 Bacteroidota bacterium
GTGCCCATAGGATCAGGCTGATGACCATGATGATCTTACCGGCATCAAAGACAAAGATCTTTGCCTTATTGATCATGGTCATGGCAATATTTTTCCACCTTGGTGAACGATATACCGGCAACTCAAGAATAAAGAAACTTTTTTCTTTTATATGGATGAACCATTTCGCCACATAAGAAACCACCAGTGCCATAACAAGTCCAAGTAAATAAAGTCCCATCATTACCAGACCCTGGAGATTAAAGAATCCCATAATGGTCTTTTTCGGGATCACCAGTCCTATTAAAATAGTGTATACCGGGAGGCGCGCGGAGCAGCTCATCAATGGAGTCACCAGGATGGTCAGTAATCTTTCCTTTGAATTTTCAATACTTCTTGCACTCATGATAGCGGGCACCGCACAGGCAAAGCCGCTGATCATGGGCATCACGCTTTTCCCATTCAATCCTACTTTACGCATAAGCTTGTCTGTTAGAAAGCTGATACGTGCCATATACCCTGTGTCTTCCAGTATCGTGATCAATCCAAAGAGGATCATGATCTGCGGAACAAAGACCAGGATACCGCTTAATCCCGCAAGAATTCCGTTTACAAAAAGGTTTGACCACCAGGCTTGGGGGAGAAAGGAATTGAACCAGTCGCTGCTTTGAGCAAAGATCCATTCAATAGCGGTCATAGGGTATTCTGCCAGCCAGAATACACTTTGAAACAGCAGGAATAATACCACCAGTAAAATGAGGTAACCCCAACGTCGGTGCAATAAGATATTATCCACCTTTTCAGTGAACATGGTTTTCTGGAGTGCTGAAGGTTCAGTCACTGATTGTTTCAGGATATGCGCGATGCGCTGGTATCTCTGCAGGATCTCTTCGGCCTGGACCTTGGTATGGTTGAAGGCGGTATGTTCTTCGATTGACTCGATCTTTTCCTGTGTTCCGGGATGAAGGTCAAAATTTTCATGGTTGATCAGGTAATGAACCGCCTTGTAATTGCTGAGGTGAGGGATCAGGGCCTGCATCTTATCAATGGCTTTACCGGCGATGGGTTCAAGGTCAACAAAATCGCGGGATACTGCATTTGCCAAACTTCCTGCACGGTAGTCGATCGCTTTTTTAAGTTGCTGAACCCCCTTGTTTTTGCGTGGGTTGATGGGAACAATAGGTACTCCCAGCTCTCTTTCCAGTTCCGGAACATTGATCTGGATACCTTTTGTGCGGGCTATGTCCATCATCGTCAATGCCACTACCACGGGCACTTTCAGGTCAAGGATCTGGGAAACAAAAAGAAGATTTCGCTTGAGGTTACTGGCATCAGCAACAAGAACGACGATATCTGGCTGTACCTCCCTGTCCTGGCCGATCAGCACCCTGTAAGCCACCCATTCATCGGCACGGCGGGGATATAGGCTATAGGTTCCGGGGAGGTCAATAATGGTAGCCTGCAATTGATCTGAGATCCTGGCTGATCCTACCTTTTTATCCACGGTAACGCCCGGGAAATTACCCACTTTCTGGTTCAGCCCTGTGAGGCTGTTGAATAGTGAACTCTTTCCACAATTAGGGTTGCCAACTAATGCTATTTGAATACTTCTGTCCAACACAATTGCCAAAAGTATTAATTACCGAACAGCCTTATTTACGATATCAGTAAATTCTTTCAATATTAGGGTCTTGTTTAGAACATCCATAAAAAGAAAAAGCCTGCAAAAAAAATGGAATCCGGGTGCCCAGCAGTTTTCAACCTGGCTACACGCAATTTGCCGGCGTTTTCCCTTCTTCCCATTCGGCCAGGTTCTGGTAAGTGACCATGGCGATCTGGGTGAGTGCTTCCTCCGTAAAAAATCCCTGGTGTGAAGTGATCAGCACGTTGGGAAAGCTCATCAGTCGCATTATCACGTCATCTTCAATGATCCGCTCGGAGAGGTTATGGTAGAATAATTTTTCTTCCTGTTCGTACACATCGATCCCGAGGTATCCGAGGTGTCCCGATTTAAGCGATTCCACCACGGAGTAGGTATCCACTAATGGGCCGCGGCTGGTATTGATGAGCATTGCACCCTTTTTCATCATGGCCAGGGTATCCTGGTTGATGAGGTGGTGCGTTTGGGGAGTCAAAGGGCAATGAAGCGAAACGATATGGCACTGGGGAAGGAGTTGAAGCAATGGAAGGTATTCGACTCCACGGGCCTCCAGGTCTTTATTGGCGATCACATCAAAGGCAAGGACCCTGCAGCCAAATCCAAGCATTATCTCTGCAAAAGCGATCCCGATCTTGCCGGTACCAATAACACCAACGGTTTTACCGTAGAGATCGAAGCCGGTTAATTTTTCCAGGCTAAAGTTTCCTTCCCTTACCCTGTTATAGGCTTTATGGGTCTTCCGGTTTAGCGTCAGGATCAGTGCTACGGCATGTTCGGCTACGGCATGGGGTGAATAGGCGGGCACTCTTACAACCTGGATACCGAGTTCTTTTGCTGCAGCAATATCCACATTGTTATATCCTGCACATCGCATAGCCACGAGCTTAATATTATTGGCAGCAAGGGCCTCCATTACTTTCCGGTCAAGGATATCATTTACAAAGGCGCAAACCGCCTGGCTTCCCTTTGCAAGTCCCGCAGTATTAGCGGCCAGGGGTGCGGAAAAGAACTCTAGCTGGTGACCCGGGTTGTATTTACGGAAATATTCCTTGTCGTAAGACTGGGTGGAAAAGAAGGAGATTTTCATGGCGTAAAGTTCCTGCTTAATATGATATGATACTTTTTTAATCTGCTATCTTTGCGCCACAAAAATCTTGATATGTTCAACAAAAGGGTAAAAATCAGGGAGCTGCTTTCTTATGAGCCGCAGGAACAGGAAGTTATTGTAATGGGTTGGGTGCGTACTTTCCGCAATAACCAGTTCATTGCATTGAATGATGGTTCTACCCTTACCAACCTGCAGGTGGTGGTGACCCTTGGATCTCTTGATGAGGATACCCTGAAACGTATAACTACCGGCGCTTCATTAAAGGTCACAGGGAACGTGATTCCTTCATTGGGTAAAGGACAGAAACTGGAAGTGAAAGCCAGTTCCGTTGAGATCCTTGGTGATAGTGATGCCGAGAAATTTCCATTGCAACCAAAGGAGCATAGTCTTGAGTTCCTTCGCGAGATCGCGCACCTGCGCTTCCGCACCAACACGTTTGGAGCGGTATTCCGTGTGCGTCATGCACTGGCATTCGCCATCCATAAATTTTTCAATGAAAAAGGATTTGTTTACCTGCATACACCCATCATTACGGCTAGTGACGCTGAAGGTGCCGGTGAAATGTTCAGGGTAACCACGCTTCCTTTTGAGAATACGCCAAAGAACCCTGATGGTTCGATCAATTTCAAGGAGGACTTCTTTGGAAGATCCACCAACCTTACCGTAAGCGGCCAGCTCGAGGGTGAACTGGGCGCCATGGCTTTCAGTGATATTTATACATTCGGACCCACTTTCAGGGCCGAGAATTCTAATACGGCAAGGCACCTGGCCGAGTTCTGGATGATTGAACCGGAAATGGCTTTCAGTGATCTTGAGGATAATATGAACCTGGCCGAAGAGTTCATCCAGTATATTATCCGCTATGCCATGGAGAACAATCGCGAGGACCTTGAATTCCTTGCACAGCGGCTGGCGAAGGAAGAAAGCAAGCTTCCGCAAAACCAGCGTTCTGAAATGGGATTGATGGAGAAGCTGGACTTTGTTTTGAACAACAGCTTCGAACGTATTACCTATACCGAGGCCATCGATTTATTGCTTCAATC
>JAEWIW010000133.1 GCA_023386855.1 Bacteroidota bacterium
CAGGGCTACGGTTGCCAATCTTTATTACAGGTTGCTGGCGCTCGACAGGCAGTTGCAGATCACGGAACAAACGGTAAGCAACTGGGATACTACCGTTCAAACCATGCGCGCCTTAAAGCAATCGGCAAGGGTAACAGAAGCAGCTGTTGTGCAGAGTGAAGCACAACGTTATGCAGCAGAAGTGACCATACCCGATCTTAAGCAGAGTATCAGGGAAACAGAACATGCTTTCAGTATACTGTTGGGTAATGCCCCGGCTGCAGTGCATAGAACAGCAATTGAGCTGCAGCAGCCTATTGAAATGACAAAGACCGGTGTACCTTCACAGTTGCTGTCGAACCGCGCCGATCTACAACAGGCAGAATATAATTTCATGTTTGCATTTGAAATGACGAATGTGGCACGCACTAATTTTTACCCTTCATTACTCATCACCGCAAATGCAGGTTTATCAAGCCTTTCGTTGGCAAGATTGTTCGATATTGGTTCGCTTGCAGCAAGCATTGGAGCAGGACTGACACAACCTATATTCAACAGGAGAGCCAATAAGACAACGCTTGAAGTAGCGCAATTGCAGCAGCAGGAAGCTTTGCTGAATTTTAAGAATACGCTTCTTCAGGCCGGTGCAGAAGTATCTGATGCACTGTCGCTTCAAAAAGCTGCAGCAGAAAAAGTTTCGATCCGAAATTCACAGATTTCCTCACTTCAATTATCGGTTGAATATTCACAGGAGTTGCTGAGAAATGGATTTGCAAATTATACGGAAGTCATCAATGCAAGACAGTTTTTATTGCAGGCCGAACTCGGAAGAGTGAATGACAGGTTACAACAACTCCAGGCAATAGTGAATTTGTACAGGGCATTGGGAGGAGGAGAAGGCAAGTGATTAGTGATTAGTGATCAGTGATCAGTGACTAGTGAAAACGGGCTTCCACCGGCCCCCGGTCCCAACTAATCACTAGTCACTAATAACTAGTCACTGTTTATTAGTTGATTTTCCAATAACAAGTTTAGTAGCCAGCGTTTTTTGCACGATCTTCTTCGGATCTTTGATGGAATCAAGAAGAATCTTTACAGCCTGTTCTCCCATTTCTTTCAAGGGCTGCTGTATATGTGTTAAGGGAGCATAGAAAAGGAATGCGGCGTCCGACTGGTCAAAGCTTAATATGCCCAGGTCTTTGGGAACCTTTACCGGTAAAGTGTTGAGATATTTCAGGCCGTAGGTTGATACTTTATTGGATGCGAAGAATATGGCATCTGCTGGATCCTTTTCTGCAAGAATATTTTTGATGGCTTTAATTACATCTTCTTCAGTGGTAATATCCACAGCAACTTCATGAATATATTTTTTATCGGCTTGAATGCCATGCTTTTTTAATGCGGCACGATAGCCTCTTCGGCGGTCGGAAAGATTTTGCAGTCTGGTATGGAAGGCGATCATGGCGATTCGTTTATAACCTCTTTCAATAAGATGTGTTACGCCATCAAACGCTGCCTGGTAATTATTGATCACAACATAGTTTGTTTCCAGGGCGGGAATATGCCTGTCGATCAATACCAGGGGAACATAATTGGATTGAAGTTCCCTTACCTGTTCTTCACTTGCTTCGGCCGGGGCTAGTATGATTCCATCGACCTGTCGCTCAAGCAATAAATGAATTAGCTTTTGCTGCTTTTCTTTTTTTTCATCAGAACTGGCAATGATCACCGAATAATGATTTAACTCTGCTTCATCTTCTATTATTCTTGCTAAAGAGGAAGAAAAGGCATTGGCGATATCAGCCACTACCAAGCCAATGGTAAGAGTTTTATTGGTCTTGAGGCTTTTTGCTACCTGGTTGGGTCGGTAATGTAATTTTTCAGCAACCTCTTTAATTTTGGCTGCAATTTCCCTGCTGATTCTTCCTTCTCTTTTATTATTCAGCACATAAGAAACCAGGGCAGTTGAAACGCCCACTTTCGCTGCTATGTCCTTTAATGAAACTTTTTTTTTCATCTTCTCCCCATTTTTCTTTTTGGTAATTCACTAATATACAGTTCATTGCAGGTCCTTTTCCAACATTAACGAAATGCAGGTACAGTCTTTGGTTAATCGATTAACCAAAAATATGTATTTTTGCATCGTCAATCAAATGTGAGAGGTAAATTATGAATGTAGGATTAATTGATTGTAATGTTGAACAATTACTGAAAGAGACTCCACTGGAGGTTCATTATAAACTGAAAAAGGTTTTACTGAAAGGCATTCAAACAGAAGAAACAGCTAAAACCATTTATCCCAATGCAGAGGTTGTTTCGGACCTGCACGAGATCATTCATGACGATTCAATTGAATTGGTTTTGATTTCGGCCCCGGCTAACGCTCACCTGGAACTGGTAAGCGCCGCATTAAATGCAGGAAAGCACGTAAGGGTGATATAACCATTGTCATCATCACCACGATGTAAATCGGTTTGCTCCATATAAAAATCAGTGCATATAAGGATGTTACTGGTATCCTTAAGATCACCAGTATCCATTATATTCCGCTAACGTTTGATACATGCCATAATTCTTGCTGCCATGATAGAATAAAAATTTTCATCAAACTAAAACGAGAATTATGAAAACCATGATCATGAATAATGCAGGCAACCTTCGTCGTTTCCTGGTATTATTCACCAACATTGAAAACCCTTTTAATTTTTCTTCAAAGCCTGCTAAGTTTCAGTCAACCAAACAAACTGAAGCTCCAAAGCAAAACCAGCATCACAAGGCTTTTACAGGAAATTATTTTGCGGGACCACATTGCATCTTTGATCCAAGATTATTGAGCAACGAAAAATAAATTAAACGTCTCTACAGCAGAGACGTTTTTTTTATTCTTTTTTTTAAAAATTTCTGCTGAAGGATTGCAGCTTTTTTGTTAAATCGCTGATTGTTCATACGTGAAAATTCCCGGTTGGAAAACGGTACATCTCCCGTAGGACAGGGGCTTTCAGGATGGTAAGTTTGTTATGGATTTTGGTTTACGCGTAAGCAGTTTTCTACCCTGCGTTAACAATATTCTTACTCAAACTTAACCATCAAATTGAAAGTCATGAAAAAGTCAAACTCCCTCTTTGCTGTCTTACTTACAGCACTATGCATTCCTGCCGTTTCTTTTGCCCAGTATGCAAAGAATACCATCAGGTTTAATCCTTCTACCCTTTATGGTACAGCCAGTGTAATTGCAGGTGAAGAATCCGACCGCTCTGCATTGGATAAGCTCAGGGTTTCAAATGAAAAAGCCTTCAAATCCTTCCTCAGGGATTTTAAGGGAGCCACTGATGTTTATGTGGATGCACGTACTGATGGAACCTTTCTTTCCTGCCTTGTAGATGGTATCCGCAACCGTATACAGTATTCTCCAAAAGGAAGGTGGAGGAGTACCATCCAGTATTTGAATGCTAGCCAGATACCTGAACCTGTTGTTTCAATGGTAGCGCATAATTATCCCGAGTATAATATACTCCGTGCTTCCAAAGTGATCGTTCCCGAAGGATTTGCTTACCTCGTTGATATTGATAATTGCAGCCGCTTCAAAACCATCAGGGTCAATGGTGATGGTATTGATGTTTACCAGGAATTCGAAAAAGCCCAATAACAGCTTACTTACCTCTGATTCACTCCGTACCCTTCCTCCTTATTATCACCCAGTTCAACCAGTTCCCTGCGTAAGGCTTCAAGCACCATTCCTACACGACTTTGAACATTCAGTTTAACAAAAAGGTTTTCCCTGTATCCATCGATGGTTCTTTCTGATAAATGCATCTGGTCGGCGATCTGCTTATAGGTTAGATCGCTGCAGGCAAGTTTAAGAAAAGTTTTTTCCCTTTCTGTAAGCTGCAATTTTGCATCTTCCTGTTGCTTCTGCAATAACCTTCTGTACCTGATGTTGCTGATATCTGCATTGTAATAACCATTCGTATAGATTTCTTTTAATGCCTTCTCCAGTTTATCGGGGTGCATATCTTTTAAAAGGTAAGCACAGCAACCCGCACGGATCATATTGATCACAGAAGTGTCATCATCCTTCATCGACAAAGCCACCAATTTAACCTGGGGATATTGCCTGGAGATCAATGCAGCGGTTTTTGGGCCATCCATTATAGGCATATTCACATCCAATAAAATGATATCCGGCTTTTCTTTCATTAATTGCAGGCGTTGCAGCAAAGCTTCCCCGTTCATTGCATCCAGTGTAATGCTGAAGTCGGGAAATCCTTCTACCAGTATGCTTAATGATTTTAAAAACAGTTGATGATCATCGGCGATTCCTATATTGATTTTCATATCAGTTGGTTAAATGGGTATAAATATTTTTATTTCGGTACCACTGGCTGGTTCAGCCTGCCATTCTATGCGACCACCCAGCAGTTGGGTTCGATGTTTCATGTTCATCAGGCCAACTCCTGACCTGGTTTCGGAATTCAGTTGAAATCCCTGGCCATTATCGCGCATGCAAACCACCAGTTCTTTGTCGTAAAAAATCTGCACATCAAGGCTACTTGCTTTTGCATGCCTTATGCTGTTTTGAATTCCTTCCTGTATAATACGGAATAGCATTACCTGGGATTCTGGTTCAAGGGGCAGTTTCTTAAATTCTGATTGAAGATGCGCTACGATAACGCCTGAAAAATTGATCCTGTTGATCTCTGCTTCCAGGTTATCCATGAGGTTGAACTGGCTAAGCCATTCCCTGTTTAGCGATTTGGACAGCATGCGCATATCCTGGATAGCTTTGGCGAGTGTTTGATCGGCAGTCCTGAAAGTGTCAGGAACCTTTTCCATGCTTCTTTCAGCAATACCCATTAACATTCTGGTGCTGCTGAGCAATTGACCAATATTGTCGTGGAGTTCTTCGCTGATGAGGTGGAAAGTATCTTCCCTTGTTTCCAGCTGTGTTTTGAGGATTTCGCGCTGGTAGTTGGCATGCAGCAGTTCTTTTTCTTTTTTGAATATTAACTGCCTTCGCTGGTACTGGATGATAAGGATTGCAATGAATATTACCACGGATATGAACAGAATGGTTCCGATTAAGACAATAGATGTGATTTCATCCAGATTCATTTTCAAAATTTTTTAAGGACGGATAATCCTGTTTTGCGGAATAAACTAAAAATGATATTGCGACGCTTACATAATAGATATAGTTCAACATTGCACCAGTCAGGTAAAATTTCAATGCGTGCTCTCTTGATTGCTGAAGCAATTGGTTCATTAATCCTTCAATAAAAAAACTACCCATGGAAGCCAGCAACAATCCAAACGTTACCATGAAATAGGGATGCCTGTATATATGCACTGGTACTGGTTTTGAAAGCAGACTGGCATGGTAGCCGAGGCAAAGCATGATGAATACTGCATTCTTTATGATAAGGGTATATGTCGGAAAATGCGTTGAAGTATTCAGCCGAACCATATTATATAATCCAAAGGCAAGAAAGAAAGGAAAAAGGACCCAGTACAGCATCATAAACCTGCTTCGAAAAATCAGCGTAAAAAAAATGCCTATCGTTGTAAAATTTACTATGGTCTGCGCATGCAACAGGAAAAGATTATTAATTCCTTTCAGTGCCAGCGATGCGGAATAGATATCGAATGCCAGGTTGATCAGGATGGTATATCCTATAACTTTTAATGGTGTACTAAGTTTCCTGTACTTCCATATGAACACGGCAATATTAACCGCATGCAGCAGGAAGGCAAGATAAAAATCCCACATTACAGGCCCTTTGGACTCCATATGTATGCTTTATGTCTTGCAGTTGGGCGGACAGGCGCAGCAACCACTAAAGTATAGCGTGCCCGGTTCCTGTTTATCATAACCTGTTGTCAATACAGGAACGATAAGGTGAATATAATTTCCATCAGGTCCCAATGCGTTATACACTCTTAAGAATTTGCAGTCAGGATTATTGTTGATCATAGTTAATATGTCAGAAAATTTGAAATGACTGTAATGCAGTTCGCATGGATTCCCCTGCACCTGTGCCTGAACATCTTCATAACTCATTTCGATGGTGGTCATCGAAGGATTTTCATCAGTTGAAAAATCGCATGGCGTTCCCTGGTCCGACTGTTGAGATAATGAAATCATTTTTTTTGATTTGAAATGATCAATGTAATTGCTGTAGCAAATTGTAAAAGGATCACCAGTATTCACAGGGGAAATTTCCCGTAAAAAAGAGGGCGTTTTTCACGTGGTACTGCCAGCTGTTATCAGTATGGAAACGGTATCAGGAGAGGAAGGAAATTCATCCCTAAAAAAAGATAGCATACTGAACTTATAAAATTGTATCGACAATTGCAAATCCTGGTTTTTAAAACTATGCGTAACTTGATAAACTTTATCACTTAAAACGACAGTTATGGCCAATAACCGCATCCTGGAATTGCTGGGCGATAAGGCAGCATCCCTGCTGCAACATGAGTGTAAGACCATTGACAAAACCACGCTTATTCTTCCTAATCCAAATCATCTTGAAGAGATATGGATCAACAGCAACAGGAATAACCAGGTATTGAGAAGTTTACAGAACCTTCTTGATCATGGGCGCCTTGGCGGCACAGGATACTGCAGCATATTCCCGGTCGACCAGGGAGTTGAACACAGCGCGGGCTCTGCGTTTGCACCAAATCCTATGTATTTCGACCCGGAAAACATCATCAGGCTGGCCATTGAAGCGGGATGCAATGGCGTTGCTTCCACTTTTGGTGTGCTTGGCCTCATGAGCAGGCGTTATGCTCACCGCATTCCGTTCATCGTCAAGATCAATCATAACGAATTTTTGAGCCTGCCCAATCGCTACGATCAAACCTTGTTTGGAACTGTTAAAGCAGCCTGGAATATGGGTGCTGTTGCCGTTGGAGCAACTGTTTATTGGGGTAGCGCTGAAAGTGCACGCCAGCTAAAAGAAATTGCAGAAGCCTTTGAAATAGCACATGAACTGGGAATGGCTACCATACTCTGGTGTTATACCCGCAACCCCGGTTTTAAAGTAGATGGCGTGGATTACCATACCAGCGCGGATCTTACAGGGCAGGCCAATCACCTTGGTGTTACCATCCAGGCAGATATCATCAAGCAGAAACTTCCTACTAATAACGGTGGATACCTTGCAACAAAGCATGGAAAGACAAGTCCCCTGGTATATGAAAAATTAACTACAGATCATCCCATCGATCTTACCCGTTACCAGGTGCTGAACTGCTATAGCGGCAGGATCGGGTTGATCAATAGTGGTGGAGAATCAAAAGGAGAAAGCGATCTCCAGGAAGCCGTTACTACTGCCGTGATCAATAAACGCGCTGGTGGCATGGGCCTGATCCTTGGTCGTAAGGCATTCCAGCGTCCTTTCGAAGAAGGTGTTGAAATGCTACAGCTTATCCAGGATGTTTACCTCGATAAAGACATCACCATAGCCTGATGAAACTTCAATTATTTTAACCTGGTGGTTTTGCCGGTCTTTGCTGATTCCCTTGCAGCATCAAGGATGCGCACAACCTCCAGGTTATTTTCCAAAGAATATAAACTATAGGGTTCAACCTTGATACGGCCCTGTATGGCATCAACGAAATAAGAAAATGGATCGGTATAAACAGGAACCTGTTCAGTTGTTACTTGTAATGCTTGCAATTTTCCTTTTTCATCTCTTACCTGCATGTTTACATTGTCATATGTTGTGAGGGCTCCTTTTTCTCCATACACTTCCATATCCTTGCGGTTATAGGGCCAGTTCCATGAGGCCTGGATTATGGCCTGCGCCGAAGGGTAATCCACAATGATGGTAGCTTCATCATCCACTTTAGGATAGATGGAAGGTTTATACTGCCTTGTAACGGCTGTGACGGCGACAGGCTTTTCACCATGCATGAGGTAGGTCATAATATTGGCACCATAACAACCGAAATCAACCAATGCCCCCCCGCCATTCAGAACAGGGTCGGTAAGCCAGTCGAAAAATTCCTTGTTCACACCAATTTCTTTGGGTCCCTGGTGACCATGATGAAACACCGCTTTTCTTATTTTTCCAAAACCAGGTTCCATGGCTAACTGGTAAGCTTTTTCGGTGGCAGGATACCATGAAGTTTCGTAATTGGTCAGCATCATGATATGGTTTTCTTTGGCCAGTGACACCATTTTTTCAGCATGTTCAATATTGGTCGCCAGCGGCTTCTCTACCATTACATGGATGCCTCTCGGGGCACAGGCTTCGACCACTTCCATATGTTCATATATCGATCCAAAAGCAACAGCAGCATCGGGCTTTATTTTTTCCAGCATCTGGTTAAGATCGTGGAAAAATAATTTATCATTAAGTCCATATTGCTTTTTATATCGCTCGGCCAATTCCTTGTTTTTCTCATATATGCCCACGATCTCAACATCCTTCTTATCTTTTCTCTGGAATATCCATGGCGCATGCCCATGAGAAATGCCTGCCACCACCATTCGTACAGGTTTTCCCGCCTGTGCATGAACACCAATAGGTATAATGCTGGCAAGAATAGCGGAAAGACTTAATAATACTGGTAGAGCGGCCATGGTAAATATTTTCATGTACTTCATTATAATCGCGGTTAAATCTTAATCAGTATTCAGGGTACTGCCTATAAAAATAAAGTATATTTATCCTTACCACGGTAACAATGGATAAAATTTTAAACCTGCCTTCCACGCTTACAGGGCTTACCAATGCGGAAGTGGAAGCCAGCAGAAAACAGTATGGTGCCAATGTCAGGAATGAAGCCAAAGGACAACAATGGTGGCGCTTATTGATCGATATCTTCAAAGAGCCCATGCTGATCCTGCTGATCATTATTTCTGTGATCTATTTTATAACAGGGCAGAACAGTGAAGCCTTCTTCATGCTTGCCGCCATCATAATTGTATCGGGCATTTCTTTTTACCAGGACAATCGAAGCCGCAAGGCACTTGAAGCCCTGCAGGCCTTGAATGAACCCCTGAGTACTGTATTAAGAAATGGAACACCTGTACAGGTACCTACGCATGATATTGTAATGAATGACCTTGTTGTGGTGGCTGAAGGACAAACCATTAATGCCGATGGCATGATCGTGCACAGTAATGATTTTTCTGTCAATGAATCAATGCTTACCGGTGAAGCATATTCTGTTTTTAAATCCCCAACAACAGAAGATAATAAAGTTTTCAGCGGAACACTTGTAGCATCAGGACTCGCCGTATACCGTGTCGATAATATAGGAGAAGGAACCCGGCTTGGTAAATTAGGGACTTCTATTTTAGAGATCAGGGATGAGGCAACGCCTTTGCAAAAACAGATTGAGAAATTTGTCAAGGGCATGGCGCTGATCGGTATTCTTTTTTTCGTGGTAATATGGATCGTAAATTTTTACCAGAGCCATGATTGGCTTGATAGCTTATTAAAAGGACTTACCCTTGCCATGTCCATTCTTCCTGAAGAGATACCAGTTGCTTTTACGACATTCATGGCCCTTGGTTCATGGCGACTGATGAAGCAGGGAATTATTGTGAAAAGAACGAGAACAGTGGAAGCCCTGGGAAGTGCTACGGTAATTTGTTCCGATAAAACGGGAACCATTACCGAGAATATCATGAGCCTGCAGGCGGTATATGA
The DNA here is from genome assembly GCA_023386855.1 of Bacteroidota bacterium. Lineage (GTDB taxonomy): Bacteria > Bacteroidota > Bacteroidia > Chitinophagales > Chitinophagaceae > Flavitalea. Next base: position 9,645 of record JAEWIW010000133.1, read on the forward strand.
AGTTAGCAGTGGTGAATTGTATGATGCAGATCAATGGCATGCAGATGCAGTAAAGAATGTTATTGAAACGGCGATGTGGGCAAGTGAACCCGTTCCATTTGACCCGATGGAAAAAACGCTTCATGAAACTTATGCTTCAACGACATCTAATGATCAACGATCATTTTTTTCAATGGTGCATGAATATCCCCTGGAAGGTGTTCCACCTATGATGACCCATATATTTGAAGATGGAAAGGGTAATCGAATCATTGCTGCTAAAGGAGCTGCTGAAGCGATATTAAATGTTTGCCAGTTAACATTGGAAGAAAAAAATGCTTTATTAAAGATCAATGAAGAACTGGCTGCCAAAGGCAACAGGATACTGGGGGTGGCAAGGTCATCTTTTATTGGAAATGATTTCCCTGTAAAGCAGCAGGAACTTCCCTTTGAATTTTTGGGTTACGTGGTGTTTTATGATCCTCCAAAAAATAATATCAAAGAAGTATTGGAAGAATTTTATGCAGCCGGCATCGATGTAAAGATCATCACGGGTGATAATGCAGTTACCACCAGGGCCATTGCGGAAAAAGCAGGACTAAGAAATGCCGATGAAAGCATTAATGGTGAAGATCTTGTTCATCTTGATGATACTACGTTGATCAAAAGAATTCACAGCACTGCGCTCTTTACAAGGATGTTCCCTGAAGCAAAACTGGTGGCCGTGGAAGCTTTGAAGAAGGACGGGCATGTAGTAGCCATGGTGGGGGATGGTGTTAACGACGGGCCGGCACTGAAAGCATCTAATATCGGCATTGCCATGGGAAAGAAAGGAACCGAGATCGCGAAAGCCGCTGCAGACCTGGTGTTGATTGAAGATGATCTTTCGAAAATGGTGGATGCGATAGGGGCTGGAAGAAGGATATATACCAATATCAAGAAAGCTGTGCAATATATCATTTCGATACATATTCCCATCATTCTTACTGTTGCGCTTCCACTTTTTTTAGGCTGGATCTATCCTGCCATCTTCACCCCGGTTCACGTGATCTTTCTTGAGCTGGTGATGGGGCCAACCTGTTCCATCGTTTATGAGAATGAACCCATGGAAAAGAATACCATGCGCATGCCGCCACGACCGCTGTCTTCTACTTTTCTTTCCTGGAAGGAAATGTCGATCAGCATCATACAGGGAATAATGATTGCCGCAGGTGTGCTGGCCATGTATCAATACAGTATCATCAATGGTGGTGACGAACAGCAAACCCGTACGATGGTGTTTTGTACACTGGTGATCGCCAACATATTTCTTACCCTCGTCAACCGCTCATTTTATTATTCCATGATCGATAGTTTTACCAACAGGAATAACCTGATGGTGTTCATTCTTCTTATTACCATTGCATTGTTGGCAGCCATGATTTTCATCCCCTTTATCCGTGATTTTTTCAGGCTTGAAATGATCAGCCTGAAGGATTTTGGATGGTGCATGTTAACAGCAGCAGTTTCAGTGTTATGGTTTGAAGTATTAAAATGGATGAGAAGAAGAAAGCATAAAACTAATGGCTTGAAAATTCAGCCATCCATATGACCTTTATAAAAATTTATATTCACCATGACCTCATACGAACAGATCTTCGAAAATAACAAGAAATGGATTGAGCAGAAGACGGGTACCAACAGTGAATTCTTTACGCAATTGGCAAAAGACCAGAACCCGGATTACCTGTACATTGGTTGCAGTGATAGTCGTGTTACGGCAGAAGAGATCATGGGATTAGGACCCGGTGAAGTTTTTGTGCATCGCAATATTGCCAACCTCGTTCCCAGTGTTGACCTGAATGTAATGTCGGTGATCAATTATGCAGTGAAGCAATTAAAAGTGAAGCATATCATTATCTGTGGTCATTATAACTGCGGGGGCGTTAAATCGGCCATGCAACCTAAAGACCTTGGCATACTGAATCCCTGGTTGCGGAATATCCGTGATGTTTACCGCATTCATAAAGAAGAGCTGATCGCCATCCAGGACGAAGGAAAGAGATACGATCGCCTGGTAGAACTCAACGTGGAAGAGCAATGCATCAATGTGATCAAAACCGCTGTTGTACAGTTAAGGTTTGCACAGGAAGGTTATCCCCAGGTACATGGTTGGGTATTTGATATTCATACGGGAAGGATCATTGATCTGAATATAAAGTTTGAAACCATCCTTGATAATATCAAGGATATATATGATCTCTCAAAGGAATAACAGCTGTATCTTATTTTATGCGCAATAGGATTTTTTAAAATTATTGCGCCAGGTAACCACCATCAATATTATAATAGGCCCCAGTTACAAAGCTGGATTGATCTGAACAAAGCCACAGCGTTAGCTGGGCTACTTCCTCCGAAGTGCCTAAGCGGCCAATGGGATGCAGTGCTTTTGCTTTTTCAATACCTTCCGGTGTAAGATTGTTTTCCAGTAAAGGCGTCATGATATATCCCGGTCCAATAGCGTTCACCCTGATGGATCTGTCGGCATATTCGATCGCTGCAGTTTTAGTAAGGCCATTCACCCCATGCTTTGCGGCAACATAGGCGCAGGATCCTTTTGAAGCCACCTGGCCAAGTATGGATGACATATTCACGATAGCACCACCTCCCGATTCAAGCATTGCCGGTAACTGGTAACGCATGCCATAAAATACTCCTGAAAGGTTAATGGCAATCACATTTTCCCAGCCATCAACAGGGTATTCACCGGTAAACGTTATCGGGCCGGCGATTCCGGCATTGTTGACCGCAATATGGAGTCCTCCAAACTGGACCCTGGCCTGTTCAACAAGGTTTTTGTTATCCTCCGCCAGGGCGGTATCGGCATGTACAAAAATGGCTTCTCCATCGATGGCATGGATGCCAGCCACGGTTTCATTGCCATGATCATTATGGATATCTGACACTACAACTTTAGCCCCTTCAGCGGCAAAAAGCAGGGCAATAGCTTTTCCAATGCCTGAACCTGCACCGGTAACAATGGCTACTTTTCCTTTCAACGAATTCATGGTTTATAGTTTAGGTTGAAAATGTTTTTGAGTACGGGGCTTGTAGCAGTCCGGGGTATTTAAGGTAAGCCTGTATTAATTTACTAATTCATTCGTGATTTTTAGCTGATTTTGATCAGCATGAACAGGTTGAAACGGCTGTTGCATGGCTGTTTTATGGGCTTTTATTATATTTAAGGTGATAGAAAATCGTTCATGTCATAAAATGTTTTTTTTATGGGAACCATACATCATGAAAAAGATCTTTTCCGGGGAAGTAACTGGCTGGTCATTTTCCGTGTGCTGCTCGGGGTTTTGCTGATCTGGAAAGCTATTAACTTCATACGCAATACTGCCCGGGCACAAAGCCTTATTGAAAGTTCAAACGTGGGGATCTTTACCAACAATTCACAGGTGCTTGCTTTTGTGGTTGCCTACCTTACCTTGTTATGCGGGTTCTTTATCCTTGTTGGGCTGTTCACGAAATGGTCGTCGATCATTTTAATACCGGTATTGATCGTGGCAGTGTTTTTTATTAATATCAGGCAGATAGATACCAATCTTACCGAGTTCATTCTTTCCCTGGTTGCACTTTTTTTGCTGGTATTGTTTGCCTTTAAGGACAGTGGGTTCTTTTCAGCAGATGAATATTTCAGCAGGGGAGCAGAATTGGATAAAAGAAGTGAAGTGCATCATCCCCGTCAGCATATATTATAATACACGGGGTATCACAGGTAAGAAGATGGAGTAGGTTAAATTGAAACTATGGAAAAGGAAATGATCGTTATCGTAGGAGCAGGTATAGCCGGGCTTGTAGCTGCAAGAAAACTATCTTCTGAATATGAAGTGGTGGTGCTGGAATCGACTAACCGCATTGGCGGAAGATGTTATGGGTACCAGGATACCCGTTTCAGTAACATGCTGGAAGGAGGAGCTGAATTTATCCATGGTGAGTCGCCCGAAACCTTTAACCTATTAAAAGAAGCTGGCCTCGAAACGGAAAAGGGTGCAGGAAAAATGATGAGAAAGGAAGGCCAGGAATTAAAGGAAGATAATAACATGGATGATGGCTGGGATGGGCTGATGGAAAAAATGAGGGCGCCCCTGGCCGACACTACGCTGTCAAAATTTTTCTCAAATGAATATGCTGGTGAAGAACATGCAGCATTAAGGCAACAGGTTATTGCATTTGCTGAAGGATTTGATCTTGCTGACCCTGCTAAGGTCAGTATTAAATCTTTGTATAGAGAATGGAACAGTAATGATGAGCAATACAGGATAAAGGGTGGTTATAGTGCATTAATAAAATGGCTGCTGAAAAAATGTGTTGACAGCGGTGTGACCGTGATCACGGAGGCGGTAGTTGAAAAAATCTCATGGATGAATCATAAAGTGAACATCCATGTTCGCAACAGGAATACTTTTACCGCATCAAAATGTTTGATCACTGTACCACTTGGAATTTTGTCGGAAAAAAAGATAAGCTTTGAGCCTGAGCTTAATGAATATGGTGAGGCGTTTAATTCAATAGGATTTGGACAAGTGATCAAGTTTGTATTTGAATTCAAGGAGGCATTCTGGCCACAGGATGCAGGATTCATTTTCAGTAATGAAACCATACCAACCTGGTGGACGCAGTTACCCGATCAGTCAAAGCTGCTGACCGGCTGGATTGGTGGGCCCCTGGCAAAAGAAATAGCCAGTAAGCCTGATGAAGTGTTGGTAGAAAAAGCCGTGTATGCGCTGGCATCTATTTTCAATAAGCGCCCGGAAAAAATCAGGGAGGATGTCAAAGCATCCAAAGTATTTAATTGGATCAATGATCCATCTTTCCTTGGTGGTTACAGCTATGCAACTCCCAGTACCGCTGAAGCCCTGGAGATACTGAATAATCCTGTCAACAATACTTTATACTTTGCAGGAGAAGCATACCATACGGGTGAACATCCCGGTACAGTCGAAGCTGCTATAGAAAATGCACTGCAGCAGGCAGGGAAAATTTTATCAGCAACTCCAAACAAACCTGTCCAGGAAATGGATTAATAAATGGCCTTACATTTTCTTCCTAGGTATAGGCTAATCTGAATCATTAAAACATTATTTTCTTTCCCTCCAAACGAAGCATATGCTTATTTTAGAGTATGCAATCTACCATTGATGTGCTGCGGTCGGTGATCCGCAGCAGGAGAAGTATATTCCAGGGAAGCTATACTACTGATGAAATTCCTGTTGAAGTGATCAGGGAAATTCTTGACAGTGCCAACTATGCTCCAACCCATAAGCTAACGGAACCATGGAGGTTTGTTGTATTCAGGAACATGGGAAAATTAAGGCTGGGCGTTGAACTGGCACGACTGTATAAAGAAAATACACCTCCTGGAAAATACTTACAAAAAAAATTCGACAGCATACTGCATAAAGTGAAGCAGAGCAATTGCATCATCGCCATCAATGTGCAATTGCATCCCGAAAAAATTCCCGAGTTTGAAGAGATCGCGGCCGTTGCCGCTGCTGTGCAGAACATGTGGCTTACAGCAACAGCACTAAAAGTGGGCTGTTACTGGAGTACGCCCGAAATGATCCATTCTCTTGGACCATTCCTCGAACTGGGAGAAAATGAAAAGTGCATCGGCTTGTTTTATATGGGCTATCATCATGAGTTTCCTACAGAAGCCAGGCGCAGTTCAATAGAAGAAAAAGTACGCTGGGTTGAAAAATAATTTACCAAACCATATTTATGCAAGCCATCCTTGGAGTGATCTATCATTTTATCATGGGCGTTTTATGGGGAATCGGTGGCCTGACTTATGGACTTGGCGTACGATGGTTAGGCGTTGCCCTTGGAAGCAGTGTGATACTAGGATTGTGTTCGGTGTTTGGTGGGCTATGGCAATTCATTGAATAAATCTATCATATGTCACTATCAAAAACCGCCTTCCGTCATGTAAGTTATTTATGGGATGAAAAAAAAGCATCCGAACTGGAAGGTGATGAAGTAGCGCTGCTTATTTATCGATCCAATCTTCTGGGTGCAGATCTCAGGCTTACTAATTACGGTGGTGGAAATACTTCCTGTAAGGCTATGGCTGAAGATCCGCTTACGGGAGAGTCAAAAGAAATTATGTGGGTAAAAGGTTCTGGGGGAGACCTTGGAACATTGAAAAAATCAGGACTTGCAGCCTTGTATGTTGACCGGTTAAGAAGCCTTGAAAAAAGGTACAGGGGGATTGAACATGAAGATGAGATGGTGCAGTTGTTCAATCATTGTATCTATGACCTGGATTCCAAAGCGCCATCCATTGATACACCATTGCATGGATTCCTTCCTTTCAAACATATTGATCACCTTCATCCTGATGCTGCCATCGCCATTGCTGCGGCAAAGGATGGGAAAAAAATTGTTGAGGAAGTTTTTGAAGGTACGCTTGGATGGGTTGAATGGCAGAGACCTGGATTTGACCTGGGATTAAAAATGCGTGAATGTCTTGAACAAAACCCGGGCATCAGGGGCATCATGCTGGGATCGCATGGCTTATTTACCTGGGGTGATACTGCCTATGAAAGTTATGTTAATACCCTTGAAGTGGTGGAACGCTGTGCTGCCTATATTGAAGATGCTGTAAACCGTAAAGGTTCAGTATTCGGAGGTTCACGGATAAAATCGCTTTCAGCAGAAAAGCGAATCAGCCAGGCAGCGCTCTTATCACCTGTGCTAAGAGGATTTTGCTCTTCAGAAAAACATATGGTTGGTCATTTTACCGATGATACGCGTGTGCTGGAATTCATCAATTCCAACGACCTGGAGAAACTGGCACCAATGGGTACATCCTGCCCGGATCATTTTTTAAGAACAAAGATATCTCCACTTGTGCTGGAGCTTGAACCTAACACGGAGCTCTCTGATGCAGGCGCTGTAAAATCTATATTGCAACACCAGTTTGAAGATTACAGGCACATGTATGCGGAGTATTATGAAACCTGCAGGCCCCCGGGTTCGCCCGCCATGAGAGATGCCAACCCTGTAGTTATATTATACCCTGGTGTGGGCATGTTCACGTATGCAAAGGATAAGCAAACGGCAAGAGTGGCTGCTGAATTTTATATCAATGCCATCAACGTTATGCGTGGGGCAGAAGCCATTTCATCTTATACTTCTCTTCCCAGGCAGGAAGCTTTTGATATTGAATACTGGTTGCTCGAAGAAGCAAAGCTTCAGCGTATGCCGAAGCCAAAACCCTTATCCGGCAAGATCGCCATGATCACCGGAAGTGGTGGAGGCATCGGTAAAGCCATTGCCAAAAAGTTTCTTGAAGAAGGAGCATGCGTATTATTGAATGATGTGAATGAACAAAGATTGCAGGCAACAAAAGAAGAGTTCAATAAAGCTTTCGGTAAGGATGTAGTGGATTGGATTAAAATGGATGTGACAAGAAAAGCGGATATTCAACATGCCATGGACAGGGCAAGCCTTGCTTTTGGTGGAATTGATATTGTTGTGAACAATGCAGGTTTATCGATATCCAGACCTCTTGAAGAACATTCTGATGAAGAATGGGACCTTCTTTATGATGTGCTGGTAAAAGGACAATTCCTGGTATCCCAGGCCGCCGTAAAGATCATGCGCCGGCAAGGAAGGGGAGGTGATATCATCAATATAGTAAGCAAGAATGCATTGGTATCGGGGCCGAACAATGCGGGGTATGGATCGGCCAAAGCAGCGCAACTTCACCTCAGCCGGCTCAATGCCGCGGAGTTGGGGAAGGAGCATATCAGGGTTAACGTGGTGAACCCCGATGCAGTGATCGCTGATTCCAATATCTGGGCAGGAGGTTGGGCAGAAGGTCGTGCAAAGGCTTATGGTATCAGCGTTTCAGAGCTTCCCGCTTATTACGCAGGAAGAACATTGCTGAATAAAGTGATACTTCCGGAAGATATTGCCAATGCCTGTTTCGTTTTTGTGGGAGGATTGATGAATAAATCAACAGGCAATATGCTTAACGTGGATGG
>JAEWIW010000145.1 GCA_023386855.1 Bacteroidota bacterium
CATCCATGATGGCCCAGGCAGGTCTAAGTTCCTATAGAACTGTGCCCCCTGCAATCGTGGATTCCTTCAAAAATGATAAAAATTATACATACGCCAATGATGCGGCTTACTGGCAGAAAAAACCAGCTGCCAACAGGGGAAACCAATGGACTGCCCTAATAAAATTTTTAAGGTCAGCACCTGTCCGCTGGACCGTTTACCTGTTATTGGTTGCCATATTTATTTTCGTTTTATACAGGATCCTTTATGTGCTGGGTGTTTTCGATAGCAGGATAAAAAGCGCCAAAGTAAAAGATAAGCATGACCTGGAAACCATTGCCAGGGCTGATCTTGATGGAATGCTCAAGGATGCTGTCAGGACTGGTGACCTCAGGCTTGCGACCAGGTATCAATATCTTTTATTATTGAAAAATCTTTCTGATCATAAACTGGTGCAGTTACAGGCCCGTGCCACCAATCATGATTATATACTTCAGTTGGAACAAAGCCGTTTTGCAGGGCAGTTCCGGTTTTTGACAAGAGCTTATGAATACGTTTGGTATGGCGAACGTAAGCTTAGTGAAACGCAATATGAAAATCTTCAGCAATCCTTTGCTGACCTAAAATCCCAATTGCCCGATTGATTCGTTTGCTGACATATCTTGTTATTTGTTCATTGATCTTTTCTTCCTGTAAATCGAAAAGATTAAACGAACGCGTTTCTCTATGGAGAAATGATAAGATTCCCTATGGTACAAATTATGCGTTCAGTAACCTGGTTCACCTGTTTCCCTATTCGGATATCTCTATTAATAAAGTGTCGCCAGTAAAAAGAGCTATGGGTTACCATGCCCCGCAAGGCCGGGATTCCCTTGGTCCGAATGAACATTCCGCATTTATTGTAATCACACCTTCCTTTAAACCCGATGATAGCGAACTGAGTGAATTATTAAAATATGTTACATCAGGAAATCACCTGTTTATTTCAACATTTGAACCCGGTCAGGCATTGTTAGACAGTCTGAAAATAACCCTTGGAAGGGGAAGCGCATTATATAATTTTGGCGATTCCCTGCAACTGGAACTTGAAGGAGATAAAGATACCCGTTTTGTTTATCCCGGTAAAAAGCTGGATAATTATATTGAGTCATTTGATTCTTCCATAACCAACATTATTGGATATGATGGAGAAGGGCATCCTGATTTTATCAAATTCAACTTTAAAGGGGAAGGTTCGCTGGTATTGCATCTTGCTCCATTGGCTTTCAGTAATTTCTTTTTATTACACCGCAATAATAGCAGCTATTACGACCAGTCGCTATCGCTGGTTCCCAATGATATCGGGAAGGTTTACTGGGATGATTATTACAGGTACTATGAATATGGAAAAAAGAAAGGAGCGCCACCAGGAAAGAATGTATTCTCCAGGCTTGGAGTGATCATGAAAGATGAAATATTGCGATGGGCTTTATTCCTGGCCATGATATTGTTTGCCCTGGTTTATTTGTTTGAATCCAAACGAAAGCAGCGGATGATGCCTATTGTACCGCCGGTTAAAAATGCCTCCCTCGATTTTATTCAAACCATTGGCCGTTTATATTTCCAGCAGCGCGATCATAATGACCTGGCCAAAAAAATGTCCATTCATTTCATAGATCACCTGCGGACAAAATACCGTTTAGCCGTATCCATGCAGGAGCAGGAACTGGCGGCAAGGATCGCGGTAAAAACGGCTTATGATCAACAAAAGCTTGCTGATATAATATCCATATTTCAACTGGCTATTGCCGGTGCAGCTATAGAAGACGAACAACTGATGGAACTTTATCAAAAGACTGAAGAATTTTATAATCATATATGATGGAAGAAAATATTTTTGAAGTAAGAACTGAATTACAATCACTGCAAGACTCCGTTCAAAAGCTGAAATCCGAGATCGCGAAAGTGATCGTTGGTCAGCCTCAAATGATCGAATTACTGATCGCTGCATTACTCGCAGATGGTCATGTGCTGATTGAAGGCGTTCCTGGTGTAGCCAAAACATTAACGGCAAAAATGCTAAGCAAAACCTTGAGCGTTGATTTCAGCCGTATACAGTTTACACCGGATCTTATGCCCGGGGATGTAATAGGCAGCACTATATTCAATACTTCAACCAATAGTTTTGAATTCAACCATGGTCCCATCTTTGGTAATATCATCCTTATCGATGAGATCAACCGTGCGCCCGCAAAAACCCAGGCTGCACTGTTCGAAGTGATGGAAGAACGCCAGGTGACCGTGGATGGAAGAACCTATGAAATGAGTTCCCCTTTTATGGTGGTGGCCACTCAAAACCCGATTGAGCAGGAAGGTACCTACCATCTTCCTGAAGCGCAGCTCGACAGGTTCCTGTTCAAGATCGATGTTGGTTATCCCACCCTTGAGGAGGAAGTGAAAATATTATCTAATCATCATCACCAGGATCTTGACAATATGATGAATGAAGTGCAGCAGGTGATGAGTTGGCCCGAGCTTTCAACCTTAAGAAGGAATGTCCGTGAAGTACATGTAGAACAAAAAGTGTTGAGCTTTATAGCCGAGATCGTCAATACGACAAGAAATCATAAATTCATCTACCTGGGCGCTTCCCCGAGGGCTTCCATTGGTATCCTTCAAGGAGCCAAAGCTGTTGCAGCCATGGAAGGAAGGTCTTTCGTTACACCCGAAGATATCATATATGTTTGTGCACCTGTATTAAGACACCGCATAGTGTTGACGCCCGAAAAAGAAATGGAAGGCATATCACCCGATGAAGTGATCCGGCAGATCATCCAGCAAATTGAAGTTCCCCGTTAATTTACACCGGATATTAAATGATACTGATCAATCAATACCTGCGAAGTCTTTATTTTTCACGGCGTTTTTACGCGGTGTTCGTTGCATTGATCGTGATGTTCCTGCTGGCATACCTGGTACCTGCTTTATTTTTGATGGTTAAGATCCTTTTATTGGTTTTCGTTCTTCTTTTGGTGGCCGATTACGTATTGCTTTATGCAAGGAAGGAACTGGTAAAAGCAGAAAGAATAATGGAAGAACGCTTCAGTAATGGAGATACCAATTTTATTGAGATTGAAATAACAAACCAGGGACATTTCAACCTGCAGGTTCAGCTTATTGATGAATTGCCTGTTCAATTCCAGGTGAGGGATTTTATGTTGTCTTCACAACTTGGACCGGTTGAAACAAAGCGCATTCAATATACGCTTCGTCCGGTACAAAGGGGAGAATATACGTTTTATGATATCAACTGTTTTGTAAGAAGCTGGCTGGGCCTGGTAGTTAGGCGAATTATTATGAGCGCACATAAAACAGTAAAGGTATATCCTTCCTTCCAGGCTTTACGCCAGTACGAAATACTGGCCATCTCCAATAACCTCACAGATGCAGGAAACCGCAAGCTCAGGAAGATCGGTCGAAGCCTGGAGTTTGAACAGATCAAGGAATATGTAAGGGGTGATGATATCAGGAACATAAACTGGAAAGCTACCGCAAGAAGGGCAGGGCAGCTGATGGTGAACAGTTTTATGGATGAAAGAAGCCAGCAGGTATATTGTATCATTGATAAGGGTAGGGTAATGAAAATGCCATTTAATGGTATGACGCTTCATGATCATGCGATCAATGCTTCACTGGTGTTGTCGCATGTTACCATGGTAAGGCAGGACCGTACAGGATTGATCAGTTTTTCAAACGATGTGGGAATATTTATCCCTGCAGAAAGAAAGGGTGGTCAAATGAATGCTATACTGGAAGCGCTTTATAATGAAAAGACGCATTACCTGGAAACTGATTATGAAAAACTATTTGCGCTGGTAAGAGTAAGGATAACGCAAAGAAGTCTTTTGGTATTGTTTACCAATTTTGAATCCATGGGCAGCCTGCAAAGGCAATTGCCTTACCTGCGCATGATGGCAAAGAAACATCTTTTGCTGGTGGTGTTTTTTGAGAATCCAGGGTTAAAGAAAATCACTGAAACTCCTGCCGGGGACCTGGAAGAAGTTTACATCAAAACCATTGCCCAAAAATTCAGTTATGAAAAAAGAAGGATGATCAAGGAACTGCAACAACATGGGATCATGGCATTACTGACAGCACCCGAAATCCTTACCATCGATACGGTAAATAAATACCTGGAGTTGAAATCAAGGCAGGCCCTTTAAGGCTTAAGGTTTTTGATGGTTATCCCCTGATCGATTGTTCAAATGCATCAATGGTGAGAGCGTCTTCAAGTTTGAATTCCCCTATTCGTGTTCTGCAAAGTGAAGAAAGATAAGCACCCACTCCAAGTTGTTTGCCGAAATCATGTGCAATGCTGCGGATATAGGTTCCCGTAGAACAAACGATCCTGAAATGCACTTCCGGAAGATTTATAGCAGTAATCTCGAATGCACTGATGGTTACCTTCCTTGGTTCAAGCTTCACTTCCTTACCTTTTCTTGCCAGTTCATAAACTCTTTTACCATCAACTTTTATAGCAGAGTGTGCGGGAGGTACCTGCATGATCTCACCGACAAAAGGTTGAGTTGCTGCATGAATATCCTCTTCTGTTAAATGATCAATGCTGGTTTGATATTCCGGGATGGATTCAAGGTCATAGGTTGGGGTAGAGGCACCCAAAACAAATGTTCCCGTATATTCTTTTTCACGGGCCATATATTCATTGATCTTTTTTGTGAATTTCCCTGTACATAAGATCAGTAAACCTGTTGCCAGTGGATCAAGTGTACCGGCATGACCCACTTTTTTTATTTTAATAAGATTTCTGATCTTTCTTACTACATCAAAAGAGGTCCAGTCATAGGG
>JAEWIW010000150.1 GCA_023386855.1 Bacteroidota bacterium
GAGCAGAAGCATCGCTTGAACTTGCAGAATACGCGGTAACGCAACTGAGGCTTGAAGGGTTTGATGCATGGAGAAATGCGGATGCACTTACCGTGGTTTTTCCAAAGCCATCAGAAAGGATCTGCAGGAAATGGCAGCTGGCCACCGACCAGGACCTGTCGCATCTTATCTGCATGCCAGGGATCAGGGCCGAACAGATTGACCTCTTTATAAAAGATATGAAAGAGTCGAGGGAGCAGGGCATGAATTATGAGCTTCCTTCTGTAACTTACCATTTGAATTAGGGTAAGAACTCAGAAACCATTAACGATGCCATATTACTTTAGTCTCGGCAGGATCCCGCATAAGCGCCATACGCAATTCAGGAAGCCGGATGGTGGACTGTACTCGGAACAATTGTTTTCGACAGAGGGATTTTCAAATGATTATTCGATCCTTTATCATAACCAGCCTCCCACCCAGATCGTCAAAACCGAACCTTCCATTACTGTAACGCCATTGGTGGCGGAGGAAAAAATGCTAAAGCATCGCAGCTTTGACGGGTTTCGGATAAGACCTGAAGACGATTACCTGCTGAGCAGGAAAGCGGTGCTGGTCAATAATGATTGCCATATTGTTTTAGCTGCGCCAAGGCAGAGCACAACCAAATATTTTTATAAGAATACGGATGCCGATGAACTTGTATTTGTTCATGAAGGATCTGGTGTACTTAAGTCGATGTATGGAGATATCCCTTTTGGATATGGTGATTACCTCGTGATACCAAGAGGTACCATTTACCAGGTGCATTTCAATGATGAGCACAACCGCTTATTCATCGTGGAATCCTTTAGCCCGATTCGTTTTCCCAAAAAATATTTAAGCAGGAACGGGCAATTGCTTGAACATTCACCCTATTGTGAAAGAGATATCAGGCCTCCGCAGGATCTTAAAACCTTTGACCAGCCTGGCGATTACCTTGTTAAAGCGAAGAAGCAGGGCGTATTATACCGCTTGCATTATAACAACCATCCTTTTGATGTGGTGGGCTGGGATGGATATTGTTATCCCTATGCATTGAGCATTCATGATTTTGAACCTATCACGGGAAGAGTACACCAGCCGCCACCTGTACACCAGACCTTTGAAGCCAATAATTTCGTGGTATGTTCTTTTTGTCCGAGGCTATTTGATTACCATCCCGAAGCCATTCCTGCACCATACAATCATAGTAATATTGATAGTGATGAAGTATTGTATTATGTGGATGGTGATTTCATGAGCAGGAAGAATGTTACACGGGGAATGATCACCCTGCATCCTGCTGGCATACCACATGGGCCGCATCCTGGTGCAGTGGAGAAAAGTATTGGAGCAAAAGAAACCAAAGAGCTGGCCGTAATGGTGGATACATTTCATCCTCTTCAACTCACCGTTGATGCATTGGATATCGAGAATGAAGGTTATACCATGAGCTGGGCCGAATAACCGGCTGGCATGATCTTACTGTTGGTGAAGCTTTGAAGAAAGGGATTATTTAATCTGAAAAAAAACACCTTAAGGTATTTGAATAAATAAGCAATGAAAGGGAATATTCTTTTGAGCAATAAATAAATTAAGCATGGAATACAGAACACTGGGAAGCACTTCTTTACAATTATCAGCAATTACTTTTGGAGCATGGGCCATCGGCGGATGGATGTGGGGTGGAGCCGATCGGCGCCAGGCCGTAAAAGCCATTCGTGATTCTTTTGAATTGGGTATTACTTCTATTGATACGGCACCGGCATACGGGCAGGGATTGAGTGAAGAAATTATAGCGGAAGCCATGGATGGTATTCCACGCGACCGGTACCAGCTATTGACCAAGTTTGGTTTACGGTGGGATCTTAAGGAAGGGGAGTTTTCTTTTTCCAGTACCATGAACGATGGAACGCCATTCGATATGTACAGGAATGGTAGGAAGGAAAGTATCATGAAGGAATGTGATGATTCACTGAAAAGGCTGAAAACAGATTATATTGATTTATACCAGATGCATTGGCCGGATAATACCACTCCCATCAGTGAAACCACGGAAGCCATGACAAGGCTAAAGGAGCAGGGTAAGATCAGGGAAGCGGGAGTGTGTAATTATTCCCGCGAACAGTTGATCGAAGCCGATAAGACCTTCGCGGTGGTTTCTAACCAGGTTCCTTATAGCATGGTGTTGAAAGATATTGAAAGGGATGTGATCCCTTACTGTATGGAACATGGAAAAGGTGTTATTGCGTATAGCCCGCTCCAGCGTGGGCTATTGACCGGAAAGATCAAGCCCGGGCATAAGTTCAACGAAGGTGATACTAGGGAAGGAAATCGATTTTATACCGATGAAAGCATACTGCGGATCAATGATTTCCTGGATGAGATCAGGCCCTTGGCGGAAGCGAGGAATGCCACGCTTGCCCAGCTGGTGATCAGGTGGACGCTGCAGCGCCCGGGAATAACTGTTGCATTGGTGGGAGCCAGGAACAGTGATCAGGCTATTCAAAATGCCAAGGCAATGGATATTGAATTATCGTCTGAGGACTTTATATTTATAGACCAGAAGCTGGCGGCATATGAAAGCAGGGCAGGAGCAGGAGTTTAGCCTGAAAAAACACATGAATTGAATTCCTCATTAAATCAACATATATGATACCATTCAATGAATTAAAGGAAGGCGACCGCGTAATGGCGGAATTTGAAGGACAGCAGTGGGAGGGCGTTGTAACGGAACTCAACCGGGAAGACAAAGAGATATGTGTGGAGACTTCTGTGCAGGAATTCTGGTTTACCCCGGAGCATTTGTTTCCCATCCCGATCAGTGATGAGCAATTGTTCAAGCTTGGATTTATCAAGGAAGTTCATGATGATGGATCGGTAAAATATATGAAGGACAGCTTCCGGATGGTGGTACCCAATACAGGGGATTTCTTTCCCATAGAAATGTGGTGGAGAGAAGACCGTAGACTGCTGGGTCATCCCATTGCCGTTCATGAACTGCAAAATCATTATTACCAGATGACTAAAGTGGGGTTGAATGCGGTGTGAGTGTCAAGTGATTAGTGATTAGTTATTAGTTGGTTTTTACTGATCACTAATCACTAGTCACTAATCAATATCTATTGGTTATCAGATCGTTACGACTAATTTAAGTTACTTTTTTGCGGGGTGCCCCTTCTTTCCTTAATTTCGCCGGCCTGGCGCGATTTCAACAGTATTAAGCCAATTCCCGGCTTTATACAAAAAAACTTTATTTTTCTCCACTGTTATTCTTATCTTTGCGCCTCCTTAAAATTGTATGGGTAAACAACCGCTAATCAAACAGGACGGAATTATTCTTGAAGCATTGTCTAATGCAATGTTCAAAGTTAAGCTGGAAAATGGGCATGAAATACTGGCTACCATATCCGGCAAGATGCGTATGAATTACATCAGGATATTGCCTGGTGACAAGGTAGGAGTGGAGATGAGCCCATACGACTTATCAAGAGGCAGAATTATTTTCAGATACAAATAAAAAGCGTTTCGCGATTTGAACGGCGGAACACAACATTACAGTTATGAAAGTCAGAGCATCCATTAAGAAAAGAAGCGCGGACTGCAAGATCGTTCGCCGTAAAGGTAAATTGTACGTGATCAATAAGAAGAATCCCCGTTACAAACAAAGGCAGGGATAATTCATTATTAAATTAAGTAACAAAACAATAATCAAGTATGGCACGTATTGCCGGTGTAGACTTACCAAAAAACAAAAGAGGCGAAATCGGACTGACCTATATCTACGGAATCGGTCGTTCTACTGCCCAGTACATTCTCGACAAGGCAGAGATCGTATACGACAAGAAAGTGAATGAATGGAACGATGATGAGCTGAATGCCATCCGTAACATCATCACCAACGAATTCAAAGTAGAAGGCCAGCTTCGTTCCGAAGTGCAGATGAGCATCAAGCGTTTGCTTGATATTGCCTGCTATCGCGGTCTGCGTCACCGTAAGGGATTGCCTGTTCGTGGTCAGCGTACCCGTACCAACAGCCGCACCCGTAAAGGTAAGCGTAAGACAGTTGCTGGTAAGAAGAAAGCAACCAAGAAGTAAGACAAAGGCCAGCGCCGGATCTCCTTAGGGAAGTAGGGCGGCCACCCGTAAAATGCGGGAATTTTTAAACGTTCATTGATTACCTCCAACAGTAATAATCATGGCAAAAGCACAAGCAAGCGCAAAAGCCGCTGCAAAGAAAAGAATCGTAAAAGTAGATGCTGCAGGTGATGCGCATATCAATGCAAGCTTCAACAACTTAATCATTAGCATTACCAATAAGAATGGCCAGGTGATTTCCTGGAGCTCTGCTGGTAAAATGGGTTTTAAAGGATCCAAGAAGAATACTCCTTATGCTGCACAGATGGCTGCATCAGATGCTGCGAAAGTAGCTTTCGACGCAGGTGTGAAGAAAGTGGATGTATTTGTAAAAGGACCTGGAGCCGGTCGTGAAAGTGCGATCAGGGCCCTGAACAACAGCGGTATCGAAGTGGTGATGATCAAGGATATTACTCCTCTTCCACATAATGGCTGTCGCCCTCCCAAGAAGAGAAGAGTTTAATTATATTTTGATGATCTGGAGCGCTGGTAATTTCGAAAGGAATTCCGGTACTCCGGATTTTCAATGTTTATTTAAAACAGGATGGCCGATTGATTTTTACGATTTTTAATGATCGCCCATCATAACCCAAAAAATCACATTTAATAATTATGGCACGTTACACTGGTCCCAAAACAAGGATCTCCAGGATCTTCGGTGAGCCGATCTTAGGCAACGGAAAATACCTGAACAAGAACAGCAACCCTCCGGGTATGCATGGTGCAAGCCGCAAAAGGAAAACCCTTGGCGAATACGCACTTCAGCTGAAAGAAAAACAAAAAGCAAAATACACTTACGGTGTATTGGAAAAGCAATTCCGTAAAACCTTTGAAGAAGCTTCAAGGATCAAAGGTGTTACCGGTGAAAACCTGATCAAATTGCTGGAAGCCCGTCTCGACAATACAGTATTTCGTTTGGGCATTGCGCCTTCACGTCCTGCTGCACGCCAGCTGGTTTCTCATAAACACATTACCGTAAATGGTGACGTGGTGAATGTACCTTCTTTCCAGGTGAAGCCTGGTGATGTGATCAGCATCAAAGAAAAAGACAGGGAGAATGCTTCCATTACCAGCCAGTTCCGTGGTAAGAACCAGAAATTCAACTGGCTCGACTGGAACGAAACTGAAATGAAAGGAACTTTTGTTGCCTATCCCGAGAGAGAAAGCGTTCCTGAAAACATCAAGGAACAACTGATTGTCGAATTGTATTCGAAGTAATCGTTCGGTTGATTATATTAGCTTTCCTAATTCATTCACGCACATACCTTAACCGGATTGTGTAAAAACAAAAACTGAAATTTAAATATGGCCATTTTAAATTTCCAAAAGCCAGAAAAAATTATCCTGCAAAAGGCAACTGAATTTGAAGCCCAGTTCGAGTTTCGTCCACTGGAGCCAGGTTTCGGTGTTACCATTGGTAACGCTTTGCGCAGAGTATTACTGAGTTCTTTGGAGGGACATGCTATCATTGGAATACGCATTGAAGGGGTGGATCATGAATTTGCTACTATCAAGGGTATTTCGGAAGATGTTCTGGAGATCATCCTGAATCTTAAACAAGTTCGTTTCAAGAAAAAGGTTGATCACGAGGTTGGACAGGAAAAGCTCACCCTTAGCATTAAGAATAAAGCAGAATTCACTGCAGGTATGATCGGAGAAGCAACACAGAACTTCGAGATCATGAACCCTGAGCTGATCATCTGTACTTTGGATCCTTCTGCAAAACTGGATATTGAACTGACCATCTCTAAAGGTCGCGGATATGTTCCTGCAGAAGATAACAAGGTGAAAGACGCTCCGTTTGGATACATCCCCACCGATGCGATCTTCACACCCATCAAGAATGTGAAGTACACCATCGAGAATACCCGTGTGGAGCAAAGAACGGATTTTGAAAAACTGCTCATGGATGTTAGTACCGATGGTACCATTCATCCTGAAGAAGCAGTGAAGCAGGCCAGCCGGATCCTGATCCAGCACCTGATGATCATCACCGACGAGAACATCACTTTCGACAGCAAGGAAGATAAGAAAGAAGATGTGGTGGATGAGCAGATGCTCCAGCTTCGTAAGGTATTGAAGACACCCCTGGAAGATCTCGATCTTTCCGTTCGTGCCTTCAACTGCCTGAAAGCAGCCAAGATCAATTCACTCAGCGAACTTGTTCAGTACGAGCAGGAAGACCTGATGAAATTCCGCAACTTTGGTCAGAAATCCCTTTCAGAAATCGAGCAGGTTCTTGCTGAAAGAGGTCTGCACTTCGGAATGGACCTGAGCAAACTGGGTCTTGATAAAGAAGAGCTTTTATAAATTTTCATATGAAGAAATGAGGCATTGCTTCATTTCTTCTTTTTACCAACACGACTGTAATTCCTGACACGGTACAGTCTTAAAAAAACAAACGTCATGCGTCACGGAGACAAAATCAACAATCTTGGCCGCACCGCTTCACACAGGAAAGCCCTGTTGAATAACCTTGCGAGCCAACTGATCATGCACAAAAGGATCGTTACTACTCTTGCTAAAGCAAAGGCACTGCGTACTTTCATAGAGCCGCTGATCACCAAGGGAAAGGAAAACACCACGCACCAGCGCAGGGTAGTGTTCAGCTACCTGCAGGATAAGGAAGCTGTTGCTGAATTATTCGGCGCTATTGCTGAAAAAGTTGGTGGCCGCCCCGGTGGTTACACCCGTATCATTAAGCTGGGTAAGCGTGTGGGTGATAACGCCGAAACTGCAATGATCGAACTGGTTGATTTCAACGATATCTACGGAAAAGGAAAGGGTGAAGCGAAAGAAACCGCTAAAAGAACCCGTCGTGGCAGAAGCAAGAAAGCTGAAGGCACTACTGCCCAGGCTGCTCCTGCAGCTGAAGCGACTCCTGCAACCGAAGCTGCTCCTGCTGCACCGGAAGCACCGGCAACAGAGGAAAAAGCTGCAGAATAATTATTCGTTATCGAATGGTAAAAGAGAGTCCCTGGTGACTCTCTTTTTTTTGGTGGGTATACCCCGTGGCACGGGGGCGTGCCACGCCCCCGTGCCACGGGGTCCATTCTTATGAAACAATTCACCAATTTTAATTTGGTATTACTTAAATTCGCAAAATTTTTGAAGCATGAATACACCCGCAGCACAAGCTATTCTTCTTCTTGCCGATGGCACCGTTCATTATGGTAAGGCATTTGGAAAAACAGGAACCACCACCGGTGAGATCTGTTTTACTACCGGGATGACCGGCTACCAGGAAGTGTTTACTGACCCCAGTTTTTATGGCCAGGTAGTGATCATGAACAGTGTTCACATTGGAAACTACGGAGTAAAGGATGACGAAGTGGAATCTGATTCCATTAAGATCAAAGGCCTGATCTGCCGTAACCTGGAAGAACTGTATAGTCGTAAACTTGCTGCAGGCTCAGTCGAGGATTACCTGAAAAAAAATAATATTGTTTGTATAGAAGGAGTGGATACCAGGGCGCTTGTAGCGCATATCCGCCAGAAAGGGGCTATGAACTGTATTATTTCTTCGGAGATCCTCGATATTGAAGAACTAAAAAAGGAACTGGACAAAACTCCTTCCATGGAAGGACTTGAACTGGCCAGTGTAGTGAGCACCGACAAGCCTTATACCAGGGGAAAGGAAGATGCGGATATCCGTGTTGCCGTACTTGATTATGGCACCAAGCAGCATATTCTTGACTGCATGGTGGAAAGAGGCGCTTATGTGAAGGTATTCCCAGCAAAAACTTCCCTCGCAGAATTAAAAAGCTTCAATCCTGACGGGTACTTTATTTCCAATGGTCCCGGCGACCCGGCTTCAATGGATTATGCTGTTGAAACCGTTAAAGAACTGCTCGATGAAAAGAAGCCAACTTTTGGGATCTGCCTTGGCCACCAGTTGCTGGCGCTGGCTAATGGAGTTTCCACCTATAAAATGCACCATGGTCACAGGGGACTTAACCATCCTGTTAAAAACCTGCTGACAGGTCTTTGCGAGATCACTACGCAGAACCATGGATTTGGTGTCGATCCTGAATCCATCAGGGAAGCAGAGAATGTTGAAATCACTCATGTGAACCTGAACGATGATTCTATTGAAGGGATCCGGTTGAAGGACCGTCCTGCGTTCTCGGTTCAATACCATCCTGAAAGCACGCCCGGACCACACGATAGCCGTTACCTGTTCGACCAGTTCATTGGCATGATCAGGGAAAATGGAAAGGCGAAAGGATAAAAAAAGATAACTGTATTTTACCACACCGTGGCACGGGGGCGTGCCACGCCCCCGTGCCACGGTGTCTAAACCCCACACATGAAAATAGCCATCATCAATGGGCCCAACCTCAACCTGCTGGGTAAAAG
>JAEWIW010000179.1 GCA_023386855.1 Bacteroidota bacterium
ATTTTACAGGTTCTATTCCTGAAAGGTATCTTGGTCTTGCTTCAAGGATTACTTATTCATATGATGACCGTTATTTCATTGAAGGAAACCTTGGTTACAATGGTTCTGAAACCTTTGCACCGGAAAACCGTTATGGAGCATTCCCTGCATTTGGTTTTGGATGGGTTCCTTCCAATGAAAAATTCTTCGAGCCGCTCAGCAAAGTGATCTCTTACCTGAAATTCAGGTATTCCGATGGTTTAACCGGTATCGGTAAAATTGGAGGAAGAAGGTTCGCTTATCTAACGCTGTTATCCGACAACAGGCAGGGATACCGTTTCGCGAGAGATTTTTCTTATACCAGTGGTATCAATGTAGCAGAGTATGGTTCTGATGTGGCCTGGGCAGAATCGCGCAAGCAGGATCTTGGTATGGAGATCAAGTTTCTCAACGATCACCTGTCGTTCATTGTTGATGTGTTCAAGGAAAGAAGAACAGGTATCTTTCTTCAAAGGCAATCAGTTCCCATGTATATGGGTCTTAGCAGTTCGCCCTGGGGTAACCTTGGTGAAGTGGAAAACAAGGGAATTGATGGAACCGTTGAATACAATGGTATGATCGGTGATGTACAATTCTCTGTAAGGGGTAATCTCACCTATAATAAAGATAAACTGCTTGAGAACGATTTGCCTACCCAGCGGTACGACTGGATGGATCCGCGTGGTCATAATATCCTTGCAAGGTTTGGATATGTTGCCGAAGGATTGTTTACCAGCCAGGAAGAGATCGACCAGAGTGCAGTGCCTGGCGATAAGTCGCGTATCCTGCCCGGCGATATCAAGTATAAGGATCTTAATAATGATGGACTCATCAACAGTTACGACAGAACTGTGATTGGTTATGGTGACGTGCCTTCACTGGTTTATGGTTTTGGATTCAATATCGGGTATAAAGGATTTAATATAGGCGCATTGTTCACCGGCCAGAGCGGTGCTGATATCATGCTTGGCGGTGAAGCCATTCAGCCTTTCGGTAATGGTGCTGGTATCTCCAACGTGTTCGCCAATATCACTGACAGGTGGACAGAAAAGAATCCAAGCCAGGATGTGTTTTATCCAAGGCTGGCCAATGGTGAAGACCGTAACCTCAATAACAAGCAAACCAGCTCATGGTGGTTAAGGGATGCAGATTTCATGCGTTTGAAAACCTTTGAGGTCAGCTACAACCTTCCCAAGTCGGTTACAAAGAATGTGTTCACCAATGCCACTGTGTACATCCAGGCGATCAACCCGATCACGTTCTCCAAGTTCGACCTGTGGGATCTTGAGAGCACCATCAATACTGGTAATGGTTCAAGATATCCGAACATCAAGTCTTATTCACTGGGTGTAACCGTTGATTTTTAAATTTCCTTAAACGACTATTATGAAATTGAAATTTTTTATAGGAATTGGTTTATGCCTGCTATTGTTTTCGATATCAGGATGTAAAAAGTTTCTCGACCAGGTACCCAATGACCGGCTAACCCTCGAAGAAACATTTAAGAACAGGGCATCGGCGGAAAAATTCCTCGCCAATATTTATGCATTCATTCCAAGAGAAAAGACCCAGCGTTTTGTTGGGAACTATAATTCAGGACCCTGGACCGGCGCTTCTGATGAAGCGGAATACCTGTGGGGATTTGTGGAGTCCAATGCCATGAACATTGGTAGCTGGGATGCCGGAAGTGGCTTCACCAAAGCTTTCTGGAGAGATTATTACAGGGGTATCCGTTCCGCTTCAATATTCATCCAGAATATTGACAAGGTAACAGTTGACATTTCCGAAACACAAAGAAAACAATACAAGGCTGAAGCAAGGGCATTGCGTGCCATGTTCTATTTCTACCTTACCAGGATCTATGGCCCGGTGGTACTGATGGGAGAAGATCCTGTACCTGTTGATGCTACTGCCGATGAGATCAGGCTTCCAAGGAACAGCATGGATGAATGCGTTGAGTATATAGTATCAGAACTTGATGCCGCTGCTGCCGACCTTCCTGTGCGTCCACTGAATGATGCGAACATCGCGCGTATCACAAAGCCGATTGCGTTAGCCTTCAAAGGGCAGGCCTTGTTGCTTGCGGCAAGCCCGCTGTTCAATGGAAACACAGATCTTGCCGCATTGAAGAACACTGATGGCAAGCAGTTGATCAGCCAGACTTATGATGTAAACAAATATAAGCGTGCTGCTGATGCTTATAAGAGCTTCATTGACCAGTTTGTTCCATCTGTTTTCAACCTGTACAGGAAGAACGATGCCGATGGAAACTACAGTGCATTCATTTCCTGCAGGGATGTGATCCTGGACGACTGGAACATTGAAACCATTTTCGGACGTAACGATGATGACAACGCACGTAACTATGAAGTAACACCTTACCATGATGGCTATGCCTCAGAAGTTAGAGGTAGTGGTGGACTCGGGGCAACACAGAGGATCGTTGATGCATTCTTTATGGCCAATGGTAAACCCATTGAAGATCCTACTTCAGGTTATGATGCTTCAGGAACTTCCATGTTCCAGGCACCTGGCGATGACCAGCAAAGAGATGTGTTCAATATGTATGTTAACCGCGAACCAAGGTTCTATGTTAACATCACATACGATAACAGGAAATGGCTGAATGTTAACTCAGGTGAAGTGGTTACCCGTTTGTATTACCGTGGGAACTCGGGTAAAGGCATCAGTAATGATTACAGTCCTACCGGCTATGTTGTAAGAAAAGGCGCTATCAAAGGCGACTGGCATAATGGTCTTAACGTGATCGTATTGTACAGGCTTGCGAACCTTTATCTTGATTATGTAGAGGCGCTGAATGAGTATGATCCTTCAAATCCTGACATATTAAAATATCTTAACCTCATCAGGGACCGTGCAGGCATCCCCGGGTATGGTGAAGATGACCTTGCAGTACCTGCAGGGCAGGAGGAGATGAGGCAGGCAATTCGCCGTGAAAGACAGGTGGAGCTTGCATTTGAGAATGTACGGTATTTTGATACCAGGCGATGGAAGATCGCCGAGCAAACCGATAACGGTCCGGCCTACGGTATGAATATCGATGCACCGCTTCCTGAATTCTATACGGTAAAACCATTCGAAACCAGGACATTTGCGAAGAGACATTATTTCTTCCCGATTCCTGAAGAAGATGTAAACAATAACCCGGACCTGATTCAAAATCCAGGATGGTAAGCTTATGAAGATTCAACATATTATGTTGACAGCTATTATGGGGATCTCCTACGTTGCGCAGTCGCAGCAGGAGATCCCTGTAGTTTCTGGCAATAAAGAAAAGACAGCATTCCAGGTTGCAGCAACCTGGGATTCAGCTTATGATGTTCGTTCTGATATTGCTATTGTATATGGTGTGAACGATGCAGGCGGCCAATTTGCCAAAAGAGTGAAAGCATGGAAAGACCGTGGTTATGAAGTTCACTTTATGACTGGTATAGCATGGGGACAATACCAGGATTATTTCACTGGTAAATTTGATGGCAAAACGCATTTCGAAGAAGGCCAGGTAGAACGAAACGGGAATACCATCTGGCATGGAAAGGATGTACCCTATATTGTTCCTGCAGCAACTTACCTTACTTATATTAAGTCGCATGTTAAGGAAGCGATTGATGCAGGTGTTACCGCTATACACCTTGAAGAGCCGGAATTCTGGGCCCGCGCGGGTTACAGCGAAGCATTCAAGAAAGAATGGCAAAAGCATTATGGACGTCCATGGCAGGCACAACATGAATCGCCTGAGGCTACCTATCTGTCGTCCAAGCTGAAATACCAGCTATACCTCAATGCACTGAAAGATGTATTTGCTTATGTAAAAGAATATGCAAGGTCGGTGAATAGAATGTGCGGTGCTATGTGCCTACGCATTCATTGATCAATTATTCTTCATGGATGATCGTTAGTCCTGAAGCGAGCCTTGCATCTATCAAAGATATGGATGGGTATATAGCGCAGGTATGGACAGGCACATCGCGGGAGCCTGTTTTTTATAATGGCGTCAGGAAAGAAAGGGTATTTGAAAATGCATTCCTTGAATATGGTTCCATGGTTTCCATGATACAGCCTACCGGTAAAAAATTATTCTTTCTTACTGATCCTATAGAAGACTGGCCAAGAACATGGGACGATTATAAAAGAAATTACCAGGCTACTTTCACTGCACAGCTTCTTTACCCGATGGTGGCTGATTATGAAGTGATGCCCTGGCCTAACAGGATCTATAAGGGCAAGTTCAAAATGGAGAACGATACTGTTCGTCAGTCCATGCCAGCAGATTATGCTACGCAGGTGCAGGTGATGGTGAATGCATTGAACAGTATGCCAGTTTCTTCGAACAGGCTGAATGGAAATAAAGGCATTGGTGTGCTGGTATCCAACAGTATGATGTTCCAGCGCTTTCCCACTCACAAGGATTATGATGATCCTGCGTTATCCAACTTTTATGGGATGGCCCTGCCCCTGCTGAAGCGTGGAGTGCCGGTGGAAACTGTTCACATGGAAAACCTGTTGAATGCAAATGCACTGAAACAAACCCAATTGCTGGTGATGAGCTATTCCAATATGAAACCATTATCTGAACAATACCATGAAGCCCTGAACAAATGGGTTCGCAATGGTGGAGTGTTACTGTATTATGGAAAAGATAATGATCCGTTTCAATCGGTAAGGGAATGGTGGAATACAGGAAAGCATCAATACAAAGCGCCTTCAGAACATTTGTTTCAACTGCTTGGAATAAAAGAAAATGAAACCGGTAATTGGAAAGCAATTGGTAAGGGATACGTAAAAGTGGTAAGGCAGGATCCAAAAGAACTTGTGCTGCAGGCGGGTAACGCTTCAGGATACTATGATGATATCAGCAAGGGATATGAGCAATTTGCAAGGAAAGGAAAAATGGAATGGAAGAACAATTTTATTTTGGAAAGAGGTCCATATATTATTGCAGCCGTGTTGGATGAAAATGAAAGCAGTCAACCTCTGACCATAGGAAAGAAAATGATTGACCTGTTTGATCCTGGATTACCCGTAGTTAGCAGTGCATCTGTTGCGCCGGGTAGGCAGGGATTCTATTATGATCTTTCAAAAGCACCTGCTGCGCCTTCTGTACTGGCTTCTGCAAGCCGGGTTTCGGATGAAAAGAAGACTGCTTCATCGTATTCCCTGGTAGTGAAATCGCCTGTAAATACGAAGAACGCGATGCGCATCAAATTATCCAGGCAACCCCGTACAGTTAAGGCAGAAAGAAAAGATGGAAGCGTTGTAGAGCTTGATAAAAACAAATGGGATAAAGATTCAAATACTTTATTACTGGGCTTTCCCAACCATCATGATGGTGTGCAGCTCAAAATAGAATGGTAATATAACAGCTTGTATATCATGAATAAAAAATCAGCAATGTTGACAAGGATTTTATTGATTGTAATGTTCTTCCAGTTTATTGTTACTGCCAACGGTCAAGCACAAACGAAAACGGTCTCACTTCTTTCGGAGATACGGCGTTTAAAAGATGTTTCTCTATTACCAAAATATCTTGATGGTACAACCGTGCAGCAGTTTTCATCCTACGACCGGACGGGCATGAACAATGATGGTTTCAGCGGTCAATATTCTTATATAAGGAAACAGGAAGATGGTTCGCTGGTGATCTTTGAAGATAAAGGTAGTGGTGTTATTGAACGTTTCTGGACGCCAACACCAACCGATGACACGCTGGATTTTTATTTTGATGGAAGCAGTAAGCCTTCATTTTCTATCCGCTTTAATGATCTTTATTCGGGTAAGGTTTACCCATTTGTTGAACCACTTGCAGGGCATATTGTAGGAGGTTTTTACAGCTATGTTCCCATTCCCTATAAAAATGGATGTAAGATCGTTTTCAGGGGAAAGAAGATCCTGTTTCACCAGGTGCAGTACAGGAAGTATCCTGAAGGAACGAATGTCAAAACTTTCCAGGGCCTCCCCGGGAAGGAAACAAAGCAGGCCATCAATGAACTTTTGGTTTTATGGAAGAAGGATCATAAAACCGTGGCTGACCTTTATGAAAAAGCATTCAAGTCTTCAGTGAAAAAGACCGTATTAAAGCCTGGGCAGCAAATGCTGTTGGCGGAAATAAGAAATGGTGGACGGATTACCGGCATCGAAATCGATGATCCAAAATTATTTGAAGGGTTACAAAAGGATATAG
>JAEWIW010000414.1 GCA_023386855.1 Bacteroidota bacterium
AATGCAGGAAGGACCCCTGACTGGATCATTTGTAAGAGATGTCAGGGTGAGTGTGTATGATGGTAAAATGCATCCTGTAGACAGCAACGATATATCTTTCAAGATCGCCGGGTTAAAAGCATTCAAGCAGGCTTTCCAGGAAGCAGATCCCCAATTGCTGGAACCGGTTTATAACCTAGAGGTGATGTGCCCCGAAGAAATTACCGGTTCAGTAATCGGTGACCTTCAAACCAGGAGGGCAATAGTGGAAGGAATGGATTCAGCAGGTCATTTTACACGCATCATTGCTAAGGTTCCTTTAGCTGAAATGCATGACTATTCTTCCTCGCTTCGTTCATTAACCCAGGGAAGGGCAAGGTTTACCATGAAGTTTCATGATTACCTGCCTGTTCCTTTCGAGATACAGAAGAAACTGACGGAGGATTACAGTAAAATGGCTGGTGAGGAAGTATAATTAAACCGCCATCGGAATGTCTTGCCTGTTCTTCTCCCTGAAGTAACGATCAAGCGCATTCTCTAACGTTGGAAGGTATGTTCCCCTTGAACTTTTTAAAACACTGTACAAAGGGCGGGCTGCCTTCCAATTCATTTCATGATCCTTCAGTCCTTTCACCAGCTTAATATTCATACCTGCACGTGCGGCTGCTTCCCTGGCCAGATCATACCAACTGATGGCGCCATCATTTGCTACATGCCAGATTCCTTTTTCTTCATCTATCAACAGGTCAAGTGAAAGATGTACAAGATCAGGAACAAATGTTGGCGACATGATGATATTATCTACTGCTTCAAAGGGAAGACCGTTGTTTAAAGTGGTTAAAACATGATGAACGAAATTATAGGGATCCCAGGGACTGAAGAATGAACTGGTCCTGATGATCAATGCATCAGGAAATATTTCTGATACCAGTCTTTCCTTATCCGCTTTGCTTTGCCCGTATACATTCAGTGGACTGGTTTGATCAGCTTCAAGGTAGGGTTGCTGCTTGGATCCGTCGAATACAAGGTCGGAAGAAAAGCTGACCAGCTGTATTCCTTTATCGCTGCAGGTTATAGCAAGTTGTGCCGGCCCGCTGGTATTATCCTGGAAGCATTTGGATATCTCTATTTCGGCATCATCGACCCGAACAAATCCCGCAGCATTTACTATCGCCCAGGGACGGTAGGTTTCAATGGCTTTTTCAATAGATTGTTTATTGCAGATATCAAGGTCTTCACGGCTTAATAATCGGTAATGTATGCCCCTGAGTTCACATAGCCTTGCAAATGCCTTCCCCAATGTTCCTCTTTTTCCGATGATCAGCAGCGGTGATGATTTGGCAGGATTGTTTTGCTTTGACATATCATTATAATTGTTCACACCGTAGATATAACGGATATCTCTTTTCCACCATCCCCTGGATAATAATAGAGGATGTTTATATACTTTATTGCCGGCAAGGTTCCTGATCATTTGAGCCAATGCCGTTGGCCGGGCATCGCTGCTTCTTAGATCAAAAACACCGGGTTCATATTCGTACGCACTTGTATCGCCCGACAATAATTTATTCCATCCATAGGCGCCAAAAATGGACCAGGCCGTAATGGCTTTGATATTGAGGCCATGTTCATTTAATTTTGTACAGGCCTGGTATACATTCATGAACCAGCGCAATTGTTCTTCCCTGGTACAATGCAGATGCACTTCAGTTAAAGCCATTGGCAATTCATACCTTTTCCATGCTTCATTTAACAGCACGGAAAGTCCTGAATCTTCCTCATGGCAAACCCTGACTGCCTCGGTATCTACATATTGATGCTGGCCATTTCCGCCATGCATGTGTAGAGGATATAAATACAAACGGTCGTCAAGGAAACGTTCAGAAGTGATATAATGATTGAATCCTGCGATATAAGGTATACAAGGATTATCCAGGAAGAATTGTATATCATCTTTACCAAGCCCGTTATCCAGCAGGTATAGATAAAGAGGGTGATGCTTATCTACTTTTCCACAAAGGAAATCATATGTCAGCCATCGCCTTGCATTTTCAAAATCAGCCTGGTATTGAAGCAGGGGAGTGGAATAGGTTTTACCGAGATCTTCTGTTTGAACCAGCTTAGCGGAAGGATTGATTTTTCTGATGGACTGCATTGAAAGTACCACTCCTTTCAACTGGTTGACCAGCATTCTAAGGAAGGCTTGATCACTTGAATGATGAGGATACCAGATACCATATAGGCCGCTAAACCTTGCGGTTGTGAGCGGCTCATTTACGGGGGTATAGTATTCCAGCCAGGGAAATCTTTCGGCAACCCTGGTGGCATAGGCAGCAAGCTTTTCAGGAAAACTGTTATCCAGCAGATCAGTATAGGAAGGCCCGCTTCCATGATGTACGAGGCCTGCTATGGGTTCGATTCCATTCTTTTGTAGTGTCTCGAGCTGCTGCGCAGTTTTTGTCCAGTTTATCTGCAGGTCCTCAATAGGCTGGTGTTGTTCCCATAAAACCGGATAGCGTAAAACCTTTATCCCTAATGAAATGATCTTATTAAGAAGCTCTTCATTGTTGTAAAAACCTGAAAATTCCAGTTGACTCAGATAATCCTTTCCTACCCGGTTAATAGTACATTCAATGCCACCCCAGATCTCAGGACTGCAGGATGGGGACTTTATGTCCATTAACTTGTGTTTCTGCATGGTGTTGCATTAGTTTCTTAAACAGGGTAAGAGATTGTGCAACCACTTGGTCCATATTATAATATTTATATGTGGCAAGGCGGCCGACAAAATACGTATTTGTCATAGAGGTAGCCAGTTGCTGGTATTTCTTATAAATCTCAGCAATTTCGGGCCTTGGCACAGGGTAATATGGATCGCCTTCTGCCTGCGGGAACTCGTAATCGATCGCGGTTTTGGGATGTTTCTGACCTGTAAGGTATTTGAAATCCGTAATCCGCGTATAGGCCTGCTCGTTAGGATAATTAACCGTACCGGTAGACTGGAAATTTTCCGCATCAATAGTTTCGAATTTGAATTCCAGGGAACGGTAAGGGAGCTTCCCGAAACAGTAATTGAAGTAACTATCGATAGGCCCGGTATAGATCATGCTCTTATATGGAATTACATCCACGATTTCTTTATAATCGGTATTCAGCATGATCTTGATGTTGGGATGCGAAAGCATCTTTTCAAACATCTTTGTATATCCATGCAAGGGCATGGCCTGGAATGTATCGGTGAAATAACGGTCATCCTTATTGGTCCTTGTGGGTACCCTAGCGGTTACTGATGCATCAAGTTCTGATGGATCCAGATCCCACATCTTTTTGGTGTATCCACGGAAGAATTTTTCATACAATTCTTTTCCAACCTTACTGATGACTACGTCTTCAGAGGTTTGTATTCTCTGGACCTTTTCGCATTTCTGTTCAAAGAATTCTTCCAGTTGTGAAGAAGATAAATTCAATCCATATAACTGGTTAATGGTGTTGAGGTTGATGGGTATGGGAACGAGTTGCCCGTCTACACTCGCTAGCACCTTGTGTTCATATGAACGCCATGGAGTGAACTTGCCCAGGTAATCAAAAACTTCTTTTGAATTGGTATGAAAAATATGCGGACCATATTTATGAACAAGGATTCCTTCCTCGTTATAATAGTCATACGCATTGCCCCCGATATGACTACGTTGGTCAATGATTAAAACTTTCTTATTAGCCTGTGTGGCTAATCTCTCTGCCAGTACTGCTCCTGCAAAACCGGCTCCTACAATGAGGTAATCAAACATACTGCTTCTCCTTTGTTTTAATGGTGGTGGTGGTGTTGTCATTTTGTGCGAAGCATTGACCAATCAATTCCATCATTCTCTTCCAGGTATTATCCCATGATAATTCTTTAAGGAATTCATCAGTCTTTGTTTTCCAGGAACTTTTATCTTTCCCGTCAAGTTCGGCATTGCCAGCTTTGATGAATTCATCTGCTGTATCTGCAATATGAACGAGTTCCAGTTTGCCATAAGGATTTACAACATCCCTGATGGAGGTGGAGATCACTGGCTTTCCTGCGGCAAGGTATTCAGGTGTTTTAGTTGGACTAATAAACCTTGTAGATTCATTCAGGGCAAAGGGAATGATCGCAACATCCCATCCACTTAAATAGGAAGGTAATTCCTGGTATGATTTCCCGCCGAGGTAATGAATATTTTTATTTTTTGGAAGCGTTGCCGGATCAATTTTCACAACGGGTCCTACAAGTACGAAATGCCAATCAGGCTTTTTCTCTGCTACCTTTTTTATTAGATCTATATCAAATCTTTCATCGATCACACCATAAAATCCAAAGCGGGGATGAGGGATAGATTGCTGGTCAGCAGGATCACTGGTTTTCAGCCTTGCCCTATTGAAATGTTCTTTGTCAATGCTACTGGGAAAAGGGTGAATATTGGGATGAAGATCTTTCTTGGCTTCATATAAACTTTGACCGCCAGTAAATACAACATCAGCCGATTTCATCAATGATGCTTCAAGGGTTTTTAGTTCCGGTGGTGCAAACTTGAAGGCCGATAATTCATCCATGCAATCGTAAATGATAACTGTTGGATTGAACTTACCTGTAAACGCCAGCGCCATAGGAGTGTAGTACCAGAAAATATACTGGTTAACCTGCATTTGCGAAAAAAGCCTTGATACGAGATGGTAAAGTCTATCCTCCTTGTTTTTTGTTTCTTCACCAGTTTGTAACTGGGGAATTACTACCAATACATTCTCTTCTGTAAGGGTAATCTGTAAGGAATCAGGGCTTTCAGAAAAAACAGGTTCTTCAATAAAAAAAACGCGGTTAGCTTTTGCAAACCGGCTTAATAAATGTTGTGGTCTTTGATATACAAAGTTCCACCTTAAATGTGAGAAACATACTAAATCTCCTGGAAGTGCTGTATTTTCTGGTATTGGTGATGTATTAATGATTTTGGTCATACCCCTTTTAATTACTATTTACATGCCACGGGAAGTACTTTGATTAAGAAAAAACTGGCATGAAGACAAAGGGTAATCCGTGGAAAAAAATCCTCAACAATTATATGAAGCCTAAAATATTTATAATAAAATAAAAATCCTGCAAGGAAGCCCTGCAGGATTATCATTGAGGTGGAAAATTTTAAATCATGTAAAGCTGATACATTCTTTCAGTTCCTTTTCTGTATAAGCAAGGTTATATTGCTTTAATACTTCCTCAGGCACACCATTCCATTGGTTTGGTTTGTTACCCACATATCCAACATCTTTTACGCCAATTTCAGAAGTATAAAATCCTGTAACTACAAGGTCACGCATATAACTGAAAAATGCAACACCCTGTTCCATTCCCGGTTTAATTTTGTTGGGATAGGCAATGTCATCAACGATCTGGATCTGTTGCTCTTTAGAACAATCCTTAAATCCTTTATCAAATCTTTTAAGGCTTTGCATATCCAGCCATCGTAATCCACCACGAACAGGTACCTGGTGTTCAGGCATATCTTTCACAATGAACTCAATGAAATCAGGAACTTTTGCGTCAGAAGCACTTCCACTTACATCATCCTTTGGAATGATAATATCACCAAGTACTGTTATAGTGGCCATTTCTTCAGGAGTGAAAAAGGTTGTTGAAGTAACCCTTTCATAGTGCTGCTTCTCTTCCTCCATCCGGTCGATGGTAAATTTTTTATCCTGTTCACCACCGGCTTCAAGTTCAGTTACTTTTTTATCGCCCTCCTTATTCTTGCAGGCTTCAAGCAATACACCTGCAGACATTGTTCCTATAGTGAGGGCTTTGATCGATTTCCTTCTGTCCATCATTATTGGTTTAAGGGGTTGATTAAATGTTTTGTTTTTTCATTTCATCAATGATGTATTCCGATGCACGCATAGATAATGCAAGGATGGTCCATGTGATATTTTTATCTGCCTGTGAAACAAACTGCGCTCCATCCACTACAAACAGATTTTTGCATTCATGCGACTGGCTGTATTTATTGAGTGCAGATTTCTTAGCATCATTACCCATCCTTACAGTTCCTGCTTCATGAATGATCTTACCTGGTGCATCAAGCCCGTAATTATTCTCTGGTCCATCATCTCCCCAGGTAATCACTGCTCCCATATTATGCATGATCTCCTTAAAGGTTTCTTTCATGTGTTTGGCCTGCTTGATTTCGTATTCCGTTTGTTTAACATTGAATCGAAGAACAGGAATTCCGTATTTATCTACTACTTTAGGATCGATCTCGCAATAATTGCTTTCAAGGGCAAGGGCTTCACCACGTCCTGCCATTCCAACGGTTGCACCATAGAAATAACGTACATCTTCTTTCAATGAAGCACCATAGCCACCGGCTTCTTTCTTTTGACCATTCACCATGTATTTTCCATTCATAGCTTCCATGCCAAAACCAAAACCATAGGCAGGCTGGCTCATTCCACCCCAGTATTCGATATGATATCCTCTTGGAAAATCAA
>JAEWIW010000215.1 GCA_023386855.1 Bacteroidota bacterium
CTTTTACACCATCTTTCAGCATATCCAAACCAAAGATCATGTAATCGGGGAACCCGCTGGCACCCGCAAAATACTGGTTGGCAGTTGCCGCATTCATTCCTTTAAGACCTGTTCCCGAGATCACACTTACAGAGGCAATAGCAGATCCTTCAAT
This sequence comes from Bacteroidota bacterium, assembly GCA_023386855.1. Classification (GTDB taxonomy): domain Bacteria; phylum Bacteroidota; class Bacteroidia; order Chitinophagales; family Chitinophagaceae; genus Flavitalea. Next base: position 155 of record JAEWIW010000215.1, read on the forward strand.
CGGCCGCACAAAATAAGCGGCAAGGTCATCACCCTTCCATGATTTTTCTCCCATCATTACCTGATTCCTTTCCACCTGAACAGGACTGTTCTTCAACAAAAGATCCCAGGCTTTATTGGTGGTTTTATTTCCATAAAGGATTACCCCGCGATCCTTATATTTTTCAAGGCTAAAATCCTTATCCGCGATAATATCCACGGCGCCATTTCCCCTGTAATACCAGGTTTCCGCATCATACCTTGCTTTTGATAAGCTCCATTCATTTTCTTCCCGGGTACCAGTAGTACCATACACGAATACCATCCGGTGATTGAAACCGTCCTTGAATGTTCCATTGCGGTGCGGGCCTTTATCATGAAGTGAAGGTTTATCGGTAAGCGTCCATTTTCCATCCAATTTGGCCAGGTATACCTTATCATTTTCATTAGCCGTAGTATAATCCAATGCGGAACTATCAAGGAGTATATTCACACCTGCATTGGCACCAAATGCAGTAAGATCAAGTTTTAGCAGGTGCACATTGGAACTGCTTCCTTCAATTTTATTTGATGCCAGGCTCCTTTTCAATTTAATATTACTATAAGCCAGCGGCTCTTCCTGCTGGAAAATAGTAGCCCAATAATAATTTGATGATATGCCAGGGTTGCTGGTTGTAAAATCAATTTGGTTCACCAGTGAATCCGGTTTTCTTTTATGCCATTTGAAAAAATCAAAGATGGGTTTCCAGTCTACACTATGGTTGCCAAACCAGTGTTCACCACCGGGGTATTCATAGTAACTAAGATCACTATGAAATGCTGCAAGTTCTTTCTTCATCTGCCTTGCATAGGTTACAGGAACCACCCTGTCGGAATCACCATGGAAAATATAAACCCCCAGTGGCTTATAATTCGAAGCCAGTTTTATAACATCACTTTGATTGCTAGCTCTCAGTAGTGTTTGTTCCATGGGATCATTACTGCTATCCGGAACCAGTCCATCTGCAGAACCATATCCTTTCAACGTTGGATACCCTGCACAGGGTGCAATAGCAGCCCATTTATCGGGATAGGTAGCGCCAAGAAACCAGGTGCCATGGCCACCCATAGAATGGCCTGTAAGATAGACCTGTTGCGGATCGGGCTGAAAATCACGAGTTGCAATATTCAACACTTCAAGTGCATCAATCCTTCCCCAGTCTTCCCAGTTAAATCCTCTTGGCCTCCTGTTGGTTGGCGTTACGATATTCCCCCAGTCTTTGGATTGATAGGCCCTTGCCTGGCCAATGGCTTCCACTCCTGCTCCATGAACTGAAAGAAATAAGGCAGACCCTTTCTTTGTTCCACCCACCTGCGGTGCTACAGCATAATACTGTAAACTTCCATCCATTTCACTTATGAAGGTCCTGCTGTATTTATCCTGATCATCCACTGCTTCCAATTCCAGGGAAGCTTTGTCAAGCACTTTATTCTTTTCCAATAAACTGATCTCACAGTCATGCTTACCCGCAGTTTGTAGGGAAGATGCATCCAGGTCGAAATAAACTTTCCTTGTGGAAAATGCAGGTATGGAAGGCAATTCCGAGAGCATCTTTTTTCCACCAATGATGGATTGCATTTGTAATGATCGCAGTTCATGGTTTGCTTTATTGATTACAACCACGGCAGCTTTTAATTTTTTATCCTGCTCATTAATGCTAACCGAAGGAACTGTGGGGTCATCCACTTTCAACATAATTGATTTGGGAGAAAAATCAAGCGATGCGACAATTACATTTCCACGAACATAAAATTCATTGAGACCTTTTTTCAGTTTCACTGGTATATGCAGCCATCCCGAAAAATAAGGATCGCCTGCATGCGGTTCACCATTAAGAAAGAGCCCGCTATTGCCCTTGATATTGAGGATAGCCGAAGTTTCTTTTTTCGACTGGTAGGTAAGATAAAAATAACCTCCCCTTCCAAAGCCACCAAAGCCACGGCCCAGTCCAGGCCTGATCATACGATTGGCCGAATCAGCTTTGACTTTTTTCCAAACGCTATGCTCAGCTTCATTCATTGAAGCGTTTTCACCATCATTAATGGAGCCATTTTCCACCGGGGTGGAAAGCGTTCCAGTGTACATACGATAGGCCAGCAGGTCGGTATAGAGGGCTTCCCTTCCATAACGCATTGGCGACTGGGCCCATAAAGCGTTTGTGAACTGGTAAACCTGTTGTGCTATAGATTCACAATGCCAGAGTAATGCAGCAAGGAAAAGGAACAGGGTTTTATTCATATAATTTTTTTAAAGTGACAAGGATCATTTTAAAGGCCTGATCCAGTAGCTGTAAGAATAATTTTTATAGGGAAGCCTGTATTTCTCCATGGGCCAGGCACCCCAGCTGTCAATACCCTGCACACCCGTTTGCTGAAGATCCATATGAAGATAAAGTGCATTTCGTTCTACGAGCTCTCCTGAATGGTACTGCTTCTTGTCCACCTCCGGGTCAAGATCATCAAGACTATACGGCAAGGCAGAAAAATTGAGCAATTCGCCGGCCATTTCAAAGCGTAACCCCTTTCCTTTTTTGTTGGTAAAGTTAACCCAGCGAACGCCTGATTTATTACCACTTTCCTGTGGCCTTGCATAAGGATAATACTGGTCTTTGGCTAACTGGTTATATATGCCAACAGTGGATGCATCATGTCGGTCCCAATAATTTTCCCAGGGGCCACGACCATAATAACTGATTTTTTCCAATGACTTATTCATGAC
>JAEWIW010000287.1 GCA_023386855.1 Bacteroidota bacterium
GGGTAGAAAGCGATGCTATTGATCATTTTTCTTGCACGATAAAGCAGCCATTGAGTTGCATCCTGTTTAACCGTCATATTTATTCGTAATTTTTTTTAATAAAAATTCAACAGTATTTTATTCTTCAAGCTTATTTACCACCACCTTAAAATGAGGATCTTCCCAGTAATTTAAATCAATGATTTCAGATGCATTATTAAGTAGCACAAGACAGTCTCTTTATACCCTTTGTAATCAATGAAAAATTAAATTTCCCGTTTTCCCATCTTGATTTCGTGTATGGTTTGCTCATCATGCTGTGCCCTGTGAAATTTTGACACTGCTATTCTTTGTGAGCCATAAATACCTGAATGGCCGCTAAAATAATAAGCTGTGAAACAGGCCACAGCAAAATAGACAATGTTCTCCGTGCCGAATAATTCCACTCCCATCAGGGTACAGGCAAGTGGAGTATTGGTGGCACCTGCAAATACCGCTATAAATCCCAGTCCTGCAAAAAGGTCAACAGGAGCCCCGCCGATCATAGCCAGAGTATTTCCAAGGGTTGCACCGATAAAAAACAGTGGTGTTACTTCGCCTCCTTTAAAACCCGTGCTTAGCGTGATGGCGGTAAGCAACAACTTCCAGAACCAACTCCAGGTGTCGACTCCGCCAGCATGAAACGCAGAAACGATACTGACGCCATTATCCGGGTGGGTAACTCCCAGTCCAAGATAATCGAAAGTTCCCAGTGCATAACTGGTACCCAGCACCAGCGCTGCCCCAATTACAGGGATGATCCATTTTTGCGGAATATGACGATTGACAATATTCTTTATTCCATGCGATGTTTCTGCAAACAGGAAGCTGGCCATCCCGAAAAGAATACCTGCAATAATTACTTTTAGCAGCAAAAGAAAATTGAACGACAATTGAAACAACCCCATAGATTGATCTGCAAGTTCCCTGGTGAAAGCAATGGAATATTTTGTATGGGTGATACCATAAGCTGAACAGGTAATATCTGCCAGCACACTTGCTGCCAGGCAGGGTAGAAGGGCATCATATCTAATCCTTCCAATAGCCAGTACTTCAAGTGCGAATACCGCGCCGGCCACAGGTGTGCCGAATACGGCACCAAAACCACCGGCCATACCGCACATCAGCAGTATCCTTTTATCACGGTGCTTTAATCCAAACCATTTTGAAAACAGGGAGGAAATGCTTCCGCCCATTTGCACTGCCGTTCCTTCCCGGCCTGCAGAACCGCCAAATAAATGCGTGATAACAGTAGAGAATAATACCAATGGCGCCATCCTTGTTGGTATTCCACCACCTGGCTTATGGATCTCATCCATGATGAGGTTATTACCTCCCTCACTGTTTTTTCCATATACACGGTAAAGCCAGTGAATCAAAATACCCGCGAGGGGAAGCAAAAAGATTAGCCATAAATGATCCCATCTTGTTTGCGTAGCCAGTTCAAGTAGCCAAAGGAATAAGGCTACCAGTGAGCCGGTAACAAATGCAACCGGGATGACCAGTGCGGTCCAGTACAATAAATGCCGTGCAATCTTTAGCTGTTCAAAATGATAACTGTATTTTTTCATCCTACAAACAGATTTATGGAAACCAGGGTTTCTATTTGTAGGCGCCATTAGCTCTTGGAGCGGTTGGGTCAGGAAGACACCATTTCCTGGTAAGGTGGCAAAGATAGGGGATTTGAAAACTTATAGTAACTAAAAAGGCAACGCCTTTGTTCCCCAGTTTTTATTGGGTGTATCCCCAAGAAATATTTCCATCACACCGCCTTTTGAAAATTGCTCATGACTGAACCAGAAATTATCAAGTGCATTACCTTCAAGAACTGCCTTTTGTATATAATCATTATTCCTGCTGTTGCCATGCGTCCTGATACGGAATTCCTTTCCATGGTAATAGCGTTTATCCAGTTGTATGATCACTTCATCAAAAACAGGTGAGGTGATTTCATAGTAAGGTTTTACCGATTCATTTCCCACTACATTGAACAGCCCTATCGACATCAGCGCGCTTACTGCTCCCATTTGCCCCTGGTCTTCATCATGTCCTCCATAACCAAGGTCGGGTGTGATGCCTCCATAAGCCTGTTCCTGCACCCTTCTCACCCAATACTGCGTAAGCCAGGGTTTACCTGCATAGCTGAACACATGTGCATTGGAACAACCTGGCTGGTTTGCATAACTGACATATCCTTCGGTATAACCATATACATAATCGTTCTTCCTGGATTGCTCAAAAGCATAATTCAACCTGTTGGTAAATGTATCATTGCCACCCATCATCCTCGCCAGTTCCGGCAGGGCATGTGATAGTCCCCAGGTTGCCTGCCATGCGTTGGCTTCCACCCATCCCTGCCCACTTAAAGGATCTTCATGAATGAATTTTCCTTTTTCATCTTTTGGAAAGATGAGTTTAAGGTCGGGATGAAAAAGATTTTTCCATCCATTGGCCCTGTTGGTAAAAAACTTTACATCTTTTTTTCTTCCCAACTTGGATGCCATCTGCGCTATGCCCCAATCCTGGAAGCTTGCTTCAATAGAGATGCCTGCATTGTTTGGCCAGTAACCATGTTTGGTATAAAATTCAATTTCCTGCTTTGACCCAAGCATTCCTCCCGGCAGGTGATTCCGCTTCACTACTTCATAAGCATGCAATGGATCTGTTTTTTTCATCAGTCCCTTCATGTATGTACTGATCACAAGGTTACTTGTAGGGCAACTGGTCATGATATAGGAATAACCTCCACCAGAAGGACCTCTTGGTAACAGGTAACCGTTATTGGCAAATTCTATCATAGATGCTGAAAAGTCGTCCATTACTTCAGGCCATGCCAGTCCCCAAAGGATATTGAGGTTCCATTGGCTTAACCAGAATGCATCCGAATTATACATGTTGAACTTCAGTGTGCCATCAGCATTCTTTGGTATGCTTTTTACCTTGAACACTGCATCAGTGAAGTTTCCATCTCTCTTACCTGTTGTGCGATCGGGGTAATCACCTGATACATCATTGATCTTATGTCTTCCCAGCAAAACATGCCAGAGATCTGTATAAAATTTTACCTGCTGGGCATCGGTTCCTCCTTTTACATCAATCTTTCCAAGCCATTCATTCCATATTTTTTGCGCGTCATTTTTTACTGCAGCAAAATCCCAGTGGTTACATTCCTGCTCCATGTTCTTTCTTGCATTATCAATGCTGGTATAGGAAAGTCCTG
>JAEWIW010000298.1 GCA_023386855.1 Bacteroidota bacterium
CTTCAAGAACCGTTTCAAAGGTATTGATATTATCCACCACGGGGATAAGGTCGGTTCCCAGGTCGGTTGTATCAATTTTTGAACAGGCTGAAAGTAAACATGAAAAAACAAGCGATGCTACAATAAATCCGTATAATGAACGCTTCACAAAACTGGGTTGATTGGTGAGTTTAATTTGACTTATTTCGAAAGGTCGGCATACAAATTCAAATACTCTGTTAAATCAGATTCTGCATTGTAGTTCACCACCTTCTTACCCCTCACTTTTCCAAACTCATCCACAAGCTTTTTGTCTACCTTTTCTGCGCCAAAAGTGATGGCATCAGCATAAGAAGCTCCGCCTCTCATCATGGCAACATTATCCGCATCCTTAAATGGTTCAAGTTCTTTATCCTTAAGGCCATTATTAATGTTGATCACTTTGAGGAAGTCATCGCCCAGCTTTTCAGAAAAGCTGTTGCTTCCTATAGTATAGATTACTTTGCTATGTGCAAATACCGGTTCTTTTTTATAGATGGTTTTCAGGTAAAGGGGGATCAGCCCGGTCATCCAGCCACTGCAATGGATAAGGTCGGGAGGCCAACCAAATTTCTTAACGGTTTCAAGGGCGCCCTTGCAGAAAAATGCTGTTCTCAGGCCATTATCATCAAACCATTCTTCCTTCTCATCGTGAAAAATGAATTTTCTTTTGAAAAGATCTTCATTATCAAGAAAATAAACCTGTAAACGGGCGTTGGGCAGCGATGCCACCTTGATTTGTAAAGGGTAATCATCATTGTCCACCGACACATTGATACCCGAAAGCCTTACCACTTCATGAAGCCTGTGGCGCCTTTCGTTGATGATACCAAAGCGAGGCATAATGCATCTAACTTCAAATCCGCTTTCATTCGCTTTTATTGCCAAACGGTTAACGATCTCAGAAAATTCTGTGAGCTCCAGGTACGGAGACATTTCGTTGGCAATAAATAAAATCCTTTTCTTTGTCACCATTATTGTAAGATTGTTAGATAAACCCAAAAAAAACAGTGTGCAAAGGTAAGGATTTATCCTTTAAATTGCTAAGGAGCCTGCAATAGGCCCTTCGCCCCCACCTGCTGCACCAATGAAAACATGCTGCTTATATTAAAAACCAGGGCTAGCCTGCGGAAATATCTTGATACTAAAAAACAAAAGGGAAAGCAGATCGGTTTTGTACCCACAATGGGCGCGCTGCACGCCGGGCACCTGCGCCTGGTCAGTACTTCGCACCAGGCAGGGCTATTTACCGTGTGCAGTATATTTGTGAATCCTACCCAGTTCAACGACAAGAAGGATTTCGAAAAATATCCGAATACCATTGAACACGATATCAGGCTCCTGGAAGAAGCCGGTTGCGACCTGCTGTTCCTCCCTGGAGTGGAAGAACTTTACCCTGATGGGCTTCAGCAGCTGGAGACCTATCCGCTTGGCAGGTTGGAAGAAGTTTATGAAGGCAAGTACCGCCCGGGTCATTTCCAGGGCGTTAGCCAGGTAATGCGGCGGCTGCTGGAAAGTGTTCAACCCGACGAGCTTTTCATGGGACAAAAGGATTACCAGCAATGCATGGTGGTGAAAAAACTGATTGAATTACTGGGCATGTCGATACGCTTTACGGCTATTCCAACAGTCAGGGAAGATAGCGGGTTGGCCATGAGCAGCCGCAATCTGCGCCTCACTGAAGATAACCGGAGTAAGGCTTCCCTGGTCCATGCCGCCCTCGAAAAATTGTGTTCGGGCCTGCAGGAAGGTGAGCTTTCTGACCGGCTTAAAAGCGCAAGGCAGGAATTGAGCAATGAAGGTTTTCTTATTGACTATATCGATTTAGCCGATGCTGCTAACCTTGAACCTGTTTCGGTTTGGAATGGGAAAACGCCACTGGTAGCCCTTGCAGCCGTTTACCTCCAGGAAGTAAGGCTTATTGATAATATCCTTGCCTGTTCTCCCCAAGGCAGGCAAAACGATTAAGACCCCTATTGTTCCATCGTTAAACTTGTTGTGCTAACGATGAATTTATATAGATTTGCCGCTGCTATGGAAATTGAATTATTAAAATCAAAGGTTCATCGCGCCGTAATTACGGAAGCCAACCTGAATTATGTAGGAAGTCTTACCCTTGATGAAGACCTGATGGATGCTGCCAACATGATCGAGTACGAAAAGATCCAGGTGGTGAATGTTAACAATGGCAGCAGGATCGAAACCTACCTTATAAAAGGCAAAAGAGGATCTGGTGTTTGTTGCCTTAACGGACCTGCAGCAAGGCAGGGAGCAGTCGGCGATGTGGTGATCATTATCTCCTATGCAAGGATGGATTTTGAAGCAGCTAAATCGTTCAAGCCATGGGTAGTATTCCCGCAGGAAGGAAATAAATTATAGACATGAAATCATAATAGATGAATAAAAAACTGTCCGGCATCCTGCAATACATTTTTTTCCTGGGACTGGGCATTTTTCTATTATGGTTGACCCTTCGAAAATCGGACTGGAACAGTATTCGCCAGGACCTGCTCGGTGCCCGTTATATTTATCTTGTTCCCGCTACCATCATGTTGCTCATCAGCCATTTCGTACGCGGACTCAGGTGGAAGATCCTGATGGAACCCATGGGCTATAAACCTGGTGTCGTCAATACTTTCCTCGCTGTAATGGTAGGATACTGGGCCAACCTGGCTGTACCCCGACTGGGAGAAGTGCTCAAGTGTACTATCCTGGCGCGATACGAAAAAGTTCCTGCTGATAAACTCGTAGGAACCATCGTTGCTGAAAGGGCATTTGATGTAGTTAGCCTGGCCGTTGTATTCTTTATCACCATCATCATTCAATACGATATCATTGGCGCTTTTACTGCCGATATTTTCTCCAGCTTTTTTCAATCCAAAGCAGGAACCATTTCTTTTCTCCGGATTGGAGTGGCCATCGCTGCATTTGTTGCACTGCTGCTGCTGGCATGGTGGCTGTTACACCGTTTCCGCCATAATTCCACCGTGGAAAAAATCATTACCGTTCTTAAAGGTGTGTGGCAGGGCCTGATCAGTGTACGTTACATAAAAAATAAGGGACTCTTCTTTTTTTATACGGTTGTGATCTGGGCCATGTATTTATTGAGCACTTACATGGGCTTTTTTGCCATGAAAGACATGGCACAATACGGCATTAAAGCAGCCTTCTCTGCGCTTAGCTTTGGAAGCCTGGGAATGATCATTCCTTCTCCCGGGGGTATCGGATCCTTCCAGTACGCGGTTCAGCAGGTTCTTATTTTGTATGGTGTTACACCCGAAAAAGGGTTGTCGCTCGGTATGCTGATCTGGATCGCCCAAACCGGCATCATTGTTATATTTGGTACCATCTGTTTTCTTATGTTGCCCATTCTAAATAAAAAGAATCATGAAAAGGCCGGAAATCATCGGACAGAAAATTCTTAGCTGGGAAGAACTGGAAAGAAAAATCTCGCAATGGCGGATTATCAGCAAATCCATTGCTTTTACAAATGGATGCTTCGATATCCTTCATCGTGGCCATATCGCTTCCCTTTCAGAAGCCGCGCGTGAAGCGGATTTCCTCGTGGTAGGCCTGAATTCAGATGCATCTACCCGGCGATTAAAAGGAGCTGACAGGCCAATAAATGATGAGCAGTCAAGGGCCACTATATTGGCTTCACTCTTAATGGTGGATGCCGTGGTAATTTTTGAACAGGATACTCCCCTGGAACTTATAAAAGTAGTGCAACCCGATGTGCTGGTTAAAGGAGGAGATTATACTGTTGAAAATATTGTCGGGGCAAACGAAGTGTTAGACAATGGCGGACGAGTGGTGATCAATTCAATTGTGGAAGGATTCAGTACTACAGGACTGGCAG
>JAEWIW010000035.1 GCA_023386855.1 Bacteroidota bacterium
TATAGGCATCAGCACCAAGTTCCAGTCCTTCAAGTTTAGCCTGCAGCGTATTTTTTGCTGTAAGCAGGATCACGGGAAGATGACTTAACTCTACGTCCGACTTAATCCTCCTGCATAATTCAAATCCGTCCATCACCGGCATCATGATATCGCTAACGATAAGGTGCACCGTCGATTGTTTCAGTGTTGAAAGCGCCTGTTCACCATCATAAGCTCTTGCTATTTCATAATCATCGAGCAGGGTGCTTTCAATAAAGTCGATGATATCCCTGTTATCATCCACCAGTAATATTGTCTGTTTCTGCATGTTCAACATCCTTTTAATTCCTGAAAACGGGAACAAGTGGCATAGATAAAATAAAAACATTTACCGCTTCATCTTGCTGGTCCATACATAATTTTCCTCCATGCAGTTCTGCCAGTGATCTTGAAAGCGTCAGTCCAATTCCAGTTCCTGTTAACTTGCTGGTTTCTTTTCCGCGGTAAAAGCTCTTAAATATATGCTCTCTTTCTTCCAGCGGAATAACGGGGCCATCATTTTTAAATATGATTTCATAAAAACTGCTACCAGCCTGCGGCAATTTCAATTCAACATTAACCCATCGCGAGGCATATTTGATGGCATTATCCCAAAGATTGCTTAATATCTTATTGAAGGTTTCCAGGTCAACATGCGCATAGAAATGTTCGGGTATATCGACTTCAAGAACCAATGTCCTTTGCATGGCCGCTTCCAGGAAATTATTCTGGTGATCAGCGAGCAATTGTGAAATGTCTTCTCTTGAAAGATTTAGCAGGAAGCCATTCATTTCAGTTTTCCTGAAATCAAGCAACTGGCTGCTCAGGTGCAATAAACGCTCGGTGTTCCTGTTCATGATCTCAAGACTTCTTTTGATCGCCGGAACCTGGTCAACCTTTCCCATGATATTTTCCATTGGTCCCTTGATCAGCGTTAATGGCGTCCGAATCTCGTGTGCTACGTTGGTAAAGAACTGGATCTTGTCCTGGTAATTTTCTCTTTCTTTCTGGAATTCGAGTCGCTCCAAAATTGCCCTGTGCTTTTCTTTTGATCGCCTGGTGATTTCCCGGATGACCAGGTAAGCGATCAATAATATGACGATCGCATATATCGTATACGCCCACCATGTTTGCCATAAGGGAGGCAGTACAATGATCTTTAAAGTTGCCGGTTTACCTGTGAGGCCTGAATTGGATTCTATTGCCGACACACTGAATTCATAAGTGCCCGGGTCCAATTCTGTAAAATATACTTTCCTGTTTGTTTCAAGATGCGTCCAGGTCTTGTCTAACCCTTCCATCCGGTACACATATTTTATCGAGTTGGGGGCAGTATAACTGAGTGCCGCAAAATCAATACTGAAAGAGGATTGCGAGTGATCAAGAATCATCCTGTCGGTAAAGCTGATGGATTGTTGCAGAGGCGATCCTTTTTCTCCAATGGGCAGTTCCTTATTGTACACCTGGAACCCTGTCAGGAACACAGGTGCAGCATAATCGAATTTTTTGATGGAATCCGGGTGAAAAGTGATGAGCCCCTTTGCACTTCCAAAATACATTTGCCCCTGCTTATCCATGAAACCAGAATTGTAATTGAACTGGTCGGTCAATAGTCCATGCGTTTTGGTATATATTTTTATCTTACCACTGGAAGGTGAATATTCAACCAGTCCTTTTGATGTACTTACCCAAAGGTTGCCTGTCTTGTCTTCCAATATGGAATACACAACGTTTGATGGAAGACCTTCTTTATAAGTGATGGTATGAAACCCTTTTGAATTTTTATCATATCTCGATAAACCTGCCTCGGTTGCTACCCATATAGTTCCATTGCGCGATTTGAAGATGGTATTGATGATATTCCCCGGCGGCTTGAACTATTTCCTGGTTCAGCGAGTAATTGTTCCGAGGTTCCTGATGCCAGGTTAAAACGGAATATGCCGTCACCATAAGTGCCCGCCCATATCGTTCCGTCTTCCTCTTCATTCAATGCACGGTAAAAAACTTTTTTGATTTGTGTGAACAGGCTGAACCTGCCTGTTTTCCTGTTGTATTCGTACAGTCCCTGGTCGGTGGCAGTAAGAATGTTATTATTGCGGGTTTTAAAAAGACTGTAAATAAAATTGCTGCCCAGCCCCGAATTGGAAGTATTAAAATGTTTGATTTTTTTTCCTGTTTTCCTGTTGAGGACATCCAGTCCATGCAGGTATGTTCCCACCCAAACTTCATCACCATCAACCAGCAATCCATGAATATTTGAAAACGTTATACTGTTATTACCGTGGCCTGTATTGAAGTTGGTGAATTTTCCTGTTGATGCGTCCAGTTTATTTAATCCTGCATCTTCAGTTCCAATCCAGATATTTCCATCTTCATCATTACAGATCTCTCTTACTGCGTAACCACTGATGGAATTCTTACCGGTAACAGGGAAATACTTCCTGAAGCTTACATACTGCCTGGGATAATAATTGATACCACCAAAATAGGTTCCCGCCCAGATGCCGCCTTCCCTGTCCCTGCATAAAGTATGAACAATATTATCCGAAAGCGTATAAGGATTATTTGGATCACGCGAAAGGTTTTTTACCCTTCCGGTTTTGATATCCAGTATATAGATCCCCGACTGCGAGGCGATCCAGTATTCACCTGCATTATTGCCGATGATATCCCTTACAATGATCCCTGTATTATCATTGTTCTTGGTAAGCAGGTCTTTTATTGCATGGCTTTTTATATGGAATGATTTCAATCCTTCATTTAACGTACCCACAAGCAGTATATCATTTCCGGTATCGTACAAGGATTCTATCCACTTGGAAACAGTATGCGGCTTGCGATCAAAAAGATCATACTCGGTAAAATCATCTGTTCCATTATTATACTTACCGATGGTTCCGGCAGAAGTAGCAACCCATAAAGTTTTATCCCTTGTAAAGCAATAAGAAGTTACTTCCTTATCTATTTTAAACTGCTTAACTATGCCACTCCGAAGATCATAACGGTAAAGGGTATACAGCGATATATACCAAAGTCCATTGCCATGAACCCTGAGGTTCCTGATCGATACATTTCCCGCAGTACTGAGTTGTTCGAATTTTTCTGTTCTTTCATTGAGCTGGTACAATCCTCTTTCTGTTCCCACCCATAAAGTATGTTGATCATCTTCTGCAAGGCAGGTAATGGCATTGCTTCCAATGCTTGAACTTATTTCAGGTATATTCCTGAATACTTTAAATGAATATCCATCGAACCTGTTCAGTCCATCGCGTGTACCAAACCACATGAACCCGTTATGATCCTGTAGACTGCACATAACGGCATTATTACTCAATCCATTCTCTACCTGGTAATGTGTAAAATAATAGGGTTGTGCAATTGAGATCTTCTGCAGGAAGAATGTAAAAAATATTATGGCTACTATCCTCATTGTACCGGCAATCAGTGGATGAATGTACGAAATGACATTCTAAGCCGTGGAAGGTACAGGTAAATACTTAGTGCAACATGGAGGTGAATCATCTTTGAGACAAAAATGTCAAAAATTGAAACAAAATAGAACGTTGTTTAAAAAACTAACTATTCTATTTGTAGCATTATTTGGATTAAATATTGCTTAGCCATGGTTCCCTCTATCCCTGCAATCGCCCGATTAAGGTTTGCTGCATTGTTAGTTATCGTACTGGCTTCCTGTAATAAGGCGGGTTTTCTTGATCCCACTGTTACCTCAAGCCTTAACGAGGAAACTACTTTTTCCGACAGTGCCAACTCGATGGCTTTCCTGAATAATATTTATGGAGGTATTGGCTTTGCCACTGATCCGCGCCGTTTTTCTGGTTCTGGTTTTGCTGCGGGCCTTGATGCTTCCAGCGATGAGGCCGAAGGTCCGAATGCATCGAGTGTAAACGGGTTCATCCAGTTTGCTTCCGGTTCGGTTAACCCTACCATCGTTCCGGATGATGCCTGGAGTGTTCCCTATGCAAACATCCGGGCGGTTAACCAGTTCTTAAAGCATCTTCCCAAAATTCCTTTTTCTGCTTCGCTAAAACAGCGTACAGAAGCTGAAGCGCGTTTCCTGAGAGCCTGGTATTATGCCATGATGCTACAGCACTACGGGGGTGTTCCCCTTATCGGCGATACCGTTTTTACTGCTTCCGATAAGATCAATGTTACCCGTAACAGTTATAGCGAGTGCGTCGATTATATTCTTTCTGAATGTGATTTTGCTGCATCCGTTTTACCCAATACTCAATCGGGTTCCTTGTATGGCCGGGTAAGTAAAGGGGCCTGTCTTGCCCTTAAATCAAGGGTATTACTTTTTGCCGCAAGTCCATTATTCAATAATGGAGGACTGGCCCAGGACCCTGCGCTGGCTTCAGTTGTAGCTTATCCCGATAGTGATCCAATGCGCTGGAAGCTGGCAGCTGATGCCGCAAGGGCAGTGATAGCGCTGAACTCCTATTCATTGTATTATGATTCAACCACTATCCCCGGTGAAAAAGGATACGGCTTCCAGAAATTATTTACCCAGCGCTATACTACCGAATTCATCTTATCCAGGATGATGGGACAGAATAAGTACCTTGAATCATTGTGGGATGTTCCCTCACGTGGTGGCAGTGGTGGTCCATTCCCTTACCAGGAGATCGTTGATGCATTTCCAATGAGCAATGGGATTCCCATTACTGATCCTGCATCGGGGTATGATCCTGCACATCCCTATTATAACCGTGATCCCCGGTTGAATTATTCCATTATTCATGACTCAACGCTGCGAACCGTATTTGGTGCCAACCAGCCCAGTCCTGTTTTATTATACACCAACACTGCTGCGAACCCACCTGTTGCAGCCAGTGGTGACGCGGTTTTCAAGGGAACACCTACCGGCTATTATATTTTCAAAATGATGGATCCCAACGTGATCAATAATAGCCTTAATGAAAGTTCACGTTGCCTTCCGTTAATAAGATATGCCGAGATCCTGCTGAATTTTGCAGAAGCAACAAACGAATATGATGGTCCAACTACAGAGGTTTACCAGGCTGTTGAAGCCATCAGGCAAAGAGCAGGGCTTCGTCCTTTTGAACTTCCCCGCAATTTGAGCAAGGACGATATGCGCAAGGTTATCCAGGATGAAAGAAGGATCGAGCTTGCTTTTGAAGGTCATCGCTTCTTTGATGTAAGAAGGTGGATGATCGCTGAAAATACCGAGAACAAGCAGATGCATGGTATGGAAGTAAAAAGAAATGGCGAGCAGGTGAGCTATCATCCCTTCAACGTGCGCAAGCATTCTTTTACTAAAGCCATGTACCTGTGGCCACTTCCACTAAAGGAGATCGCCAAATCACCCGAGCTCTTACAGAACCCTTTATACTAACTGATTTTTTGCACCAGCTAACAATGCTTTTATGAAAAAGTTACTCACTGTATCATTCCTGGTCATGCTGATATTTTCCCTTTCCTGTAAAAAGGAAACGGTGACCATCCCCGATGAGCCGCTTAAATCCATCGAGGGCAACTGGAAGATCATCAAGGCGCTGAGGAATGGAACGGATCTTACCAACCGCTTTGATTTTTCAAAATTCAGGATCAGCTTCACCGACAAGTCGTACGCAGTTTCCAATGCCGTACCCTTTCTTGTAAGCAAGGATGGAGAATGGTCATTCGACGATCCTGTATATCCTTTTAAGATGTCGTTTGTTGAACAGGGCAAGCAGCCTGTTACTTCAACGATACAGTACCCGGTAGTGAAGGGTGTGCGTAATATCATTATTTCTTTCAGCCCCGGTTGTACACTGAACACTTACCAGTACACCCTGCAGAAAGCCGATTAAAACGATTGTAAGCTTAAAATATATTCCATGAAATTTTTCAGATCAAAGAAGGTGCTTAACTACCTGGTTCGTGCAGTTGCCACGATGATCGTTATCCTGATCATCAGTTGCAGTATGACCATCGATAGTGTAGTGCAGCCTTCCACCATCAATGGTGGTGAAATACTTCCCGTTACACTGAATGTTACCGTTACCACGAATGAAAGCCAGACTTCCAAATTCATGGTTGCCGTACTGGTTCCTAAAATGTGGCATGTTGCTTCTACTGCCACCATCACTTTTACCAGTGATATCACTACCGGGCCGCAGTCTATGACCGCCATTCCTGATGGTACCCCGGCTCCTAAAGGCAATGGACTGAACTGGCCCAACCTGCTTGCTTCCAAGATTGGTAATGGTGGAAACCTGATCAGCGACTGGGAATGGGTTGCATTTTATTCCAATGCTGATTTTACCCTTGGTGGTAATGTAACTGTTCATGCTACCGTAAGCATCAACATACCTGTTACCAATGATAACCTTTCTTTCAAGATGGGTTATGCAGTGGCCAACAGCACTGATGGTTTGAGTGGCACCGATCGATATGGAACCTATTTCCCCGGTTGCCTTAGGGTAGTGGGCGATGGAGACCTTATTGATTTCTGTAATCCACAGCTTGCCACTATTGAACCACGCACTGCACTTGATAATGATATCATCACTGTAGGGTTTGACGGCGGTGTTGTCGCCAATGAACTGGAAAATGCCAGCGCTGTTTATCTCTGTGCAACAGGAATCACTACCAATGGTGAAAACATCGAAGTATGCCAGCAGGTGCCTGCATCAAAATTGGTTTTCCTTGGTGCAGGAAGATGGCGGATCGACATATGGCCAAGAAGTTTCTTTTCACTGAATGATGATCAAACCCTGGCCAGGATGGAATATTTTTTCACCAACGAAACAGGGAACATAAAAATTGGCTATGGAGGCGGAAGCACACCCTTCCTCTACACTTTCAAATGCCAGTAGAATCTAACATGCACCATTAAAAATAATTTATGTTTCATACATCCTTGAAGTTCGCCCGGCCAATAGCAATGTTCATGGTATTGCTGGTGTTTGAAAATGCTGCAGGGCAGGATAATGCCCAGCCGGTAAATTCAAATGGAACGGATACTGTAATCAAAGCTCCTGTAGAAATTCCTGTTCTCTATGGTACCAACAGGATGGAAAAGATCATCGGGTCCTTTTCCATGGTAACTAATAAACAGATCAGTACAACTCCTGCAGCATCCTATCTCTATGCATTACCTGGAAGGCTTGCAGGATTGAACGTTAACCAAACCAGTGGCTTCTATTCTGCACTGACCAGTCCCCTTACCGATGTGGATATATTCGTTGGTAATATTCCCAAGAACAATAGCGGCGCAGGGCCCACTGATAATACTGAATTCAACGTACAGCTTCGTGGTCATGGCGCAAGCTTTGGGCAGAATCCTGTAACCCTTATCGATGGGGTACAGCGCGACTTTTTCTCCCTTGATCCCGAGAATATTGAATCGATCTCCATATTGAAAGATGCGCTTTCCACTATACTGCTCGGGCAGAACAGTTCAAGAGGCGCATTGCTGGTGACAACCAAAGCACCTGTGCCTGGCGCGCCAAAGCTTTCCTTTACTGCCGAACGTGCAACACAATCTTCAATAGGTTTGCCCACAGCTCTTCCAGCTTACCAGTATGCTTACCTTTTAAATGAAGCATTGCTGAATGATGGAAGGAATGCGGCCTATACCGTAAATGATTTTGAAGCGTATAAAAATGGAACCGATCCCATCGGCCATCCCGATGTGAACTGGTATAACACCATCCTTCGTGATAATCCCATCCTGTCACGTTATAACCTTTCTGTGACAGGTGGTGGAACTATGGCACGGTACATTGTATCATTAAGTTACCTCGACCAGGATGGCTTTTATAAAACCGATTCAAAGAATTCTTACAATACCAACCTTGAATTGAAAAGGTACCTGATCAATTCAAAAGTGGATGTTGATGTAAATAAAAACCTCAATATCGCTTTGCAGCTATTTGGCCGGCTGCAGCAGGGAAACCAGCCCGGTGCAGGTTCTTCCAATATTCTTAACAATCTTCTCTCCACACCTTCCAATGCATACCCGGTATTCAACCCCGATGGAACTTATGGTGGTAATTCAAATTACCGCAATAACCTGATGTCCATGGTGCAGAATTCAGGGTACCTCAACGATAATTCGCGTGATGTGATGGCTAACCTGGATCTTAAATACAAATTTGACAACTATGTTCCTGGCCTTTGGTTCAAGGCAAAAGGAAATGTATCGGTTCAATCCGCATCGCTGATCAACAGGAGCAAGCAGTCGCCCGTTTTTGCGATGGCCGTTTCCTCCGCAGGTGATACCACTTATAACCGCTATGGTTCCATCATGAACCAGGTCAACAACTTCACATCAACATCATGGGCACGTTATATTTTCTGGCAGGGATCATTAGGATATGATAAAAAAATTGGCCTCAATAATTTCAATGCATTGTTGCTTGCCGACCAACGTTCTGCTTTGTTGAACTATGATATTCCTTCAAGGTTGAGCAATTATGCCGCCAAACTTTCCTATGATTATGATGGCAGGTACCTCGC
>JAEWIW010000066.1 GCA_023386855.1 Bacteroidota bacterium
TCATGGTGAACCCATCAGGAATGTTCAGGACCAGCAAAGACATTGGCCTCCAGCTTTATACCGTCAGGAGCGAAGTGAATAACCAGAAACTTCCCGGAACCCTGAAACAGGTTGCTGATGCAGGATACTCTCATATTGAATTGTATGGATACAATAACCGCAAGTTCTTCGGTCATTCCGTTGCTGATATGGCCAGGATGCTGAAAGAAAATAACCTTAAGTCTTATAGCGGTCATTATGGGCTTCCCGATATGATGTTTGCAGAGAACTATAACTGGGAAAGCTGGAAATACCTTATCGAGGACGCAAAAACCCTTGGTCATAAATACATCACCATCCCCTATATGGATGATAAGCATCGCAAGCTTGATGATTTTAAACGACTTGCTGAACGACTGAACAAGGGCGGTGAAATGGCCAAGAAAGCTGGCATGTGCGCAGGTTATCATAACCACAATTTTGAATTTGAAGACCTGGGTGATACCAATGGCTGGGAGATCCTTTTAAAAGAAACTGATCCTAAACTGGTAGCACTTGAAATGGATATCTACTGGGTAGTATATGCGAAGCAGGATCCACTGGAGTGGTTCAAAAAATATCCCGGCCGCTTTAAGATGTGGCATGTGAAGGACCTTGCAACATCGCCTGTAGTGGAATCCACTATCGTAGGACAGGGAACGATTGATTTTAAAAAGATCTATGCTGAAAGAAAAGAAGCTGGTCTTGACCTGCTGTATGTAGAACAGGAAGCTTACCGTAAACCGGTATTTGAATGTATAAAGGAAAGCTACGATTATCTTAAAAAGAACGTGGTTTCCTGATAAGGATCCGAAACATAAAAACTAACTGCCATGTCTAACCGAAGAAAATTTCTTCATAACACCGGTATGCTCATTGCCGGCTCAACATTATTGTCATCACTGGATAACAAAGCATTTGCCATCTTCAAAAACCGTATTGCTCCAAGCGACCAGCTTAATATCGGGGCGATCGGTATCAATGGAATGGGTTGGGCCAATGTGAATGCAGCACTGAAGATCCCTGGCGTCAACCTGGTTGCGCTTTGCGATATTGACAAAAATGTTATTGCCCGCCGTAAGCAGGATCTTCAAAAAATGAATATCGACATTTCGAAGATTGATGAATATGGTGATTACAGGAAATTGCTCGACCGGAAAGATATTGATGCAGTAATCATCGGCACTCCCGATCACTGGCATGCACTCCAGATGATCCATGCCTGTGAAGCAGGAAAAGATGTTTATGTTGAAAAACCCGTGGGCAATTCCATTGCCGAATGCAGGGCAATGGTTGCTGCAAGAAAAAGATACAATAAAGTGGTGCAGGCTGGCCAGTGGCAAAGAAGCCAGCATCATTTCAGGGATGCGGTGGATTTTATCCGCACAGGAAAACTTGGCAATATCCGCACCGTAAAAGTCTGGTGCTACCAGGGTTGGATGAAACCTGGTCCGAAAGTACCTGATACTGCCGTACCACAGGGAGTAGATTATACCACCTGGCTGGGACCCGCCCAAAAGCGTGCGTTCAACCCAAGCCGTTTTCATTTTAATTTCCGCTGGTTCTGGGATTATGCAGGTGGTCTTATGACCGATTGGGGTGTTCATCTCATGGATTACGCCATCTTCGGCATGGATGCACCGGTACCTAAAACAGTTTCAGCGCTGGGCGGTGATTTCGCATACCCCGAACTGTTACAGGAAACACCAGATACCATGGGTGCTCTTTACGAGTTTGACAACTTCAACCTCATTTGGGATCACGCCATGGGAATCGACAATGGTTTATTTGGAAAAGATCATGGCATTGCATTCATTGGAAATAATGGTACGCTTGAACTTGATCGGGGAGGATGGGAAGTGATAGAAGAAAATCGAAGTAAGGATAAAGTTAAGGTTGAACGCAGGAAACCTACTGATAACGGGTTGGAAAAACATTGGGTCAATTTTGTTGATGCCGTTAAAGCAAAAGACCATTCAAAGTTGAATTGCCCTGTTGAAACAGGTGCGCATATTGCTACCGTTTCGCAGATGGGAAATATTGCTTTCAGGAGCAAACAAAAAATCACCTGGGATAAAGAGAAGGAAAAATTTACCGATAATAAACTGAACGATCAGTACATGATGGCGGAATATCATAATGGTTATAAACTGCCAAAAGTTTAAACAAGTATGGTAACACTAATGATCAGGATCGCGATTAGTTGATCAAAGTTTCCGGAGGAAAATATTTCTGTACCAAACTTTGTCGCCATGATCCTGTAAGGCGATCTTTCCTGAACGAAAGGTTCCGAAAGCGGGCATGTCTTTAAATTTACTGCCAGCTACCAGTTCTTTCCATTGGTCGTTCCATAAGGTGGTATGTATCACCTTTGTTCCATTCATAACCAGTATTAGTTCACCCTGGTTGCAAATAAGTTCAACTATATTCCACTGGCCGGCAGGCAGGGTATTTTGGGGATCAGCACTGATTAAATCATAGAGATCGCCGGCTTTATGTTTCTCTATTAAGGCATCTTTATGCGCATCATTATCGAGCACCTGAATCTCCAGTCCTGTATGCCAGGTTTGCTCATATTCTTTAGCTTCATGGATGTAAAAAATAATACCGCTATTTCCCCCCATTTCAACCTTCCATTCCAATTTTAAATGGAAATTTTCGAACACCTCATCGGTTACAATATCACCACCACCTACCGTATTTCTTCCCTCTTTTTCTTTGGGATGAAAATGTAAGCAGCCATCCATGATTTCCCATGCAGAACCGTCCGAGCGGTTATTATAGATATGCCATCCGTATTTGTTTTTGCCATTGAACAGCAACATCCATCCTTCGGCCAATTCTGCATCGGAAAGTGTATTCATGAAACTTATTTAAGTTGTTTGATTTTGATATTCCTAAACCATACAGCATTACCATGATCCTGTAAAGCGATCTTTCCCTTGCTGTATTTACCAAAATCCGGAAGGCTCTTGAACTTACTGTTGGCGATCAGGTTTCTCCAGTTATCATCGAACTGGGTAGTCGATAATACTTTTGTACCATTAAGATAAAATTCAAGCTTGCTATTCTGCGACACGATCTCCAGTTGGTTCCATTCACCAACAGGCTTAACGGTTTCAGGAGATGATGAGATCAGGTCGTAGAGGTCACCAGCACGATGCTTGATGATCTTGCCATCAGGATGACCTTCATTATGCAGGATCTGCATTTCGGGCCCGGTAAGCCAGGGCCACCTGTATTTGGGATCTTCCTTTGCCTGGAAAACCACGCCGCTGTTACCATCGGGAGAAAGTTTCCATTCAAGTTTCAAATGATAGTTTTCAAATTCATCTTCGGTAATAAGGTCACCACCTCCTTCACCTTTTGGTCCCTTTGCTGAAGGATCAAGAAATAAAGTGCCATCTGCAACTTTCCATGCAGATCCATCGGTACTGTTATTGTAAACATGCCAACCGTTTTTGGTTTGTCCGTCAAATAACAGTTTCCATCCTTCCCTGCTTTCCTTC
>JAEWIW010000009.1 GCA_023386855.1 Bacteroidota bacterium
AAGATTCACCAGGCGTATTCACCGGTTCGTAAAAGAACAGCCCGTAGAAATAAAGTAAACTTTGCAGTATCTATATGCTTTTCATATATTAGGAAAAACCTTTTTATGGAAAGTAATTCCTTCCTTGGAACAGAAGAGCAGCCCATTGTGGTGCCTACCAGTGATGAGCGTACCATGGCCGTGCTCAGTCATATTCTTTGTCTGGTTGTTTGGCTTTTTGCCCCCCTCGTCATTTACTTATTAAAGAAGGATGAATCGGCATTCGTGGCAGCACATGCAAAGGAGTCGCTGAATTTCCAGATCACCCTGGCGATCATATCAGCAGTACTTTTTATATCCATTGTAGGGATATTATTATTATGGATCGTAGGGATCTATGCTACCGTTATGGTAATTGTAGCCACTATCAAAGCGAGTGAAAATAAATTATACCGCTATCCCTTCACGCTGAGGCTGATCAAATAAAATTCTTATACGCTTCTTTTGGAAAAATAGGTTTTGTGTAGATAGAAACAAGATTACAGGCTCTTTTCCATGGTAACATGGGGGATGGTTACTTCTTCGAATTCATCTCCTGAAACCTGGTAGCCCAGTTTTTCATAGAAGCCGGTTGCGGATTTTCGTGCATGCATGGTGATCTTCCTGAAACCGCGATCGCGGGCGATATTTTCGGCAAACTGCATTAAGGCCTTGCCAATGCCCTTGCCCTGCAGGTTATTCAGGACGGCCATCTGCCGTAAACGAACACAGCCAGGCTCTGTTTTGATAAGCATGCAGCATCCAAGCATTTTGTCATCATCAAAAGCGCCGATCAGGATCTCTTCCTTTTCCTTTTCAAGTTCATCAGGATTGAAGCTTAATCCAAGGGGCTTTCTGAGGATATCATATCGCAACTGAACCATTTGTTCGTATTCGCGTGAGCCATGATCAAGTATTTTTAATGCCATGCCGGTTTGTCCATTAGTTTTTGCAATATAAGAAATTGTTGCCTGAAGGGTTCAAAGAGATCAAAGCAATTGCTATTATTGAGAAATTTTATTGAGGGGGGTGGATAGTACATTATTTTCGTGACAATTAAAAACCGGCGTTTTATTGTGATTATCTCAAAATATATATTTTTGCAGCCGTAACTAAACTTTACCAAAATGTCAGACATCGCAACCAGAGTAAAAAAGATCATTGTTGACAAGTTAGGTGTTGAAGAAGCGGAAGTTACCAATGAGGCTTCCTTTACAAATGACTTAGGAGCAGATTCATTGGACACAGTGGAGCTGATCATGGAATTTGAAAAAGAGTTCAATATTTCCATTCCTGACGAACAGGCCGAAACCATTACTACAGTGGGCCAGGCTATTGCGTACTTAGAAGAACACGCTAAGTAACTGAACCTCGTTCAGGATGCAATAAACTTATAGATCCGCCTTGGTAAGCAAAAATAGCTGCAAGGCGGATTTCTATCTTTGCCTTAACTTTGGACGGGTTACCGCCCAAACCCCGCAGAGCGGGGGGATCCAAACCAGATGCAGAACAGGGCTATATCCATTAATGTTATTCCTGCCTGCCCAGCCCAACAGATTAATAATTGCACATGAAACTTAAAAGAGTTGTAGTGACAGGTATCGGGGCGCTCACTCCAATCGGCAATACTGTACCGGAATATTGGAATGCGCTTATCGCCGGAGTATCCGGGGCTAACATGATCACCCAGTTCGATGCATCGAAGTTCAAAACGAGATTTGCCTGCGAATTAAAAAATTATGATCCGCTCAACTTCCTCGACCGAAAAGAAGCAAGGAAGCTGGATCGTTTTACCCAAACCGCGCTGATCGCCAGTGATGAAGCGGTTAAGGATGCAGGCATTGATAAAGAAAAAATGAATGCCGACCGGATCGGGGTGGTATTCGCCAGTGGTATTGGCGGCCTGATCACCTTCCAGGAAGAAGTGACCAACTTCGCCAAAGGCGATGGTACTCCGAGGTTCAATCCTTTCTTCATTCCTAAAATGATCCTGGATATTGCTGCCGGGCATATTTCCATGAGGCATGGCTTCAGGGGCCCCAACTTCGCAGTTGTCAGCGCCTGTGCTTCTTCTACCAATGCGATCATGGAAGCCTTCAACCTGATCAGGCTGAACAAGGCTGATATCATTCTTACCGGTGGTTCCGAAAGCGTGATCAGTGAAGCGGGCGTTGGTGGTTTCAATGCGATGAAAGCGCTCAGCGAAAGAAATGATGATTTCTCCACAGCCAGCCGGCCCTATGATAAAGACCGCGACGGCTTTGTGATGGGTGAAGGTGCTGGTGCGCTGATCCTGGAAGACCTGGATCATGCCATCGCCAGGGGAGCCAAAATATATTGTGAAATAGCCGGAACAGGCGCTACTGCCGATGCCCATCATATTACTGCGCCGCATCCTGAAGGCCTCGGTGCAAAGAATGTTATGCATGCTGCCCTTGAAGATGCCGGAATGCAGGCCTCAGATATCGATTATATCAACACCCATGGTACTTCAACCCCGCTGGGTGATATCGCAGAAGTGAAAGCCATCACGGATGTTTTTGGTGAACATGCCTATAAACTAAATATCAGCTCAACCAAATCCATGACAGGTCACTGCCTTGGTGCTGCGGGTGTTGTTGAAGCCATCGCCTGTATCATGTCGGTACAGCACGATATTGTTCCTCCAACGATAAATCACTTTACTGATGACCCCGACCTGGACAACAGGTTGAACTTTACTTTCCAGACTGCTCAAAAAAGAGTAGTGAATGCGGCATTGAGCAATACCTTCGGGTTTGGTGGGCACAATGCTTGCGTGATAGTAAAAAAGTTTCAGCAATAAATGGTTTTTGATAAGAACATATAATGTAAACCGCTGAAGTATCAGCGGTTTATTTTTTGTGAATTGAAAAAATTTGTAGCTTGTCAACTGTGGGAATCCTGGATCGAATTTTTGGCAAAAAAAGCCACGTTGCATTTAAGAAGCACCTGCGCAATTTCCTGGGATTTGCGCCTGGAAAAATTGCCCTGTACAAGGCAGCCCTTACTCATCGTTCCGTACGCGATACAGCCGATGAAAATAATGAGCGGCTGGAATACCTCGGCGATGCGATCCTCAGCGCCATAGTGGCCGATTTCCTGTTTAAAAAATATCCCTACAAAGAAGAAGGTTTCCTTACCGAGATGCGCAGCAAAATGGTCAACCGTAATAAGCTGAACGAGATTGCGCTGAAAATGGGAGTCAAAAAAATCACCAACTTCAACAAGTTCGACAATTCACTCAAGATGAGCCAGATTTTCGGGAATACACTTGAAGCGTTGGTGGGTGCGGTTTACCTCGACCAGGGATTCAAAAGTACCCAGCTCTGGGTGCTGAAGAAGATCATCATCCCTCATTTATATATGGAGGACCTGGAGAACCTTGAGATCAACCACAAGAATAAATTATACGGCTGGGCTAATAAAAATGGCAAGAACCTGGAATTTGAAACTCTTGATGAGAAAATGGAAGGGGGAAGAAGGCTATTTACCATTGGAGCCGTTGTGAATGGACAACTCATCGCCCAGGCAAAAGC
>JAEWIW010000074.1 GCA_023386855.1 Bacteroidota bacterium
GAACTGCATATCTTGAAATGTTTTATTCAGCTTGCAAAGTAAGGGCAATCTATTCAAACCCATGGAATGAGAATGCTCAGCCGACTGTGAGTGCGGCAGCACCGAATACACCTGCGCTATCACCAAGCGAGGGTTTAAGGATCGGGACATCTACCCGGTTGTTGAAAATAAATTGTTGGAGTGATGCTACTCCAAGGGAATACACTTCTTCAATATTACCAACGCCGCCACCTACAACAATTACATCAGGATCCAGGATATTGATGACAACGGATACCGCTTTGCCAAAAAAATGTCCAAGCCGTTCAATGGTTTGGCCTGCCGCCTTATCCTGGCCTGTCTTTGCCGAAGCAACTATCTCTTTTAAGGTTTGTTTCTTGCCACTAATGGAATAATAGTAATCCTGGAGTGCCGGTCCGGAAAGGATCTTTTCCACGCATCCTGATTTACCACAGTAGCAGGGGCCGCCGGATTCATCAAGGTAATTATGTCCCCATTCACCTGCAATACCATGTAACCCGTTCCAGACCTTTCCATTTATGACAATACCGCCGCCAACTCCTGTTCCCATGATGATCCCGAATACCATTCGGGCGCCGGGATGAGTTGATTTTACTATTCCCCAATGGGTTTCAGCCAGGGCGAAACAATTGGCATCGTTGGCAAGAATTACGGGAAGGCCGAGTGTTTGTTCAAGGTCATTTTTCAGGGGCATTCCGTTCAGCGCGGTAGAGTTGCAGTTTTTCATAGTCTGCAAAACAGGATCAAGCACACCAGGGGTTCCAAAGCCAATGGTGGAAGGAGCCATGCCCGATTCGGATTTCATTTTATAGACCAGTTTATTGATCTGGCCCACAATATGATCATATCCTTTGCCGGCTTCAGTGTCGATCCTGGTCCTTACAATAGGTTGGGGATTATCCAGGGAAGGAAGTATCACGCCTTCGATCTTAGTTCCACCAAGGTCGATTCCCCATAATGCTGTTTGCATACAATATTATTTGGAAGATGAATCATTTTCCTGGTTCCAATCCATACGGGCGGCTTTTTCCAGGTCTTCTGGTGTATCTATTTCAACACCCATATATTCGGTAAGCACCATTTTCAGAGGGATGCCATATTCAAGATAGCGAAGGCACTCGATTTTTTCAGCGGCCTCCAGTGGAGTCATTGGCCAGGAAGTAAAATCCAGGAGTGCCTGCTTACGGAAAGCATAGACCCCTATATGTTCATAATAGGGGATGCTGATGGATTTATTTCGTGGATACGGGATAACACTCCTGCTAAAAAATAGGGAATTGAAATGGCGATCCACGGCAACCTTCACATAATTGGGATCCTGCACCAAATGCTCATCGGAAAGTTGTTGCATAAGTGAAGCAACCTGCACTTTTTCTCCATCACTGCCTTCAAATACACGGAGTAATTTTTCGAGGGGACCTCTTTTTACAAAAGGTTCATCACCCTGGACATTTACAATGATATCAACCTCAAGCCCGGCGGCCGCTTCGGCTATGCGATCGCTTCCGCTTTCATGCTCTTTTTTACTTTTGATTGCTTTGCCGCCATTTGAGCTGATCTCTTCGAAAATTATATCGCTGTCGGTAACCACCACCACTTCATCAAAGAGACCGGTGGCAAGTGTATTATCGTAGGTATGCCTTATCACGGTTTTATTCCCCAGGGGCTGCATCAGCTTGGCCGGGAACCTTGTGGCTGCATACCTTGCCGGGATCATGGCAATAACTTTCATCCTTCTTAATTATTCAGCATCAGCGGCATCACCAGCATCAGCAATTCTTCATTATCGAAGTTTTCACTTGGCCTGAGAATACCCGCTTTAGTAGAAGTGGATAATTCAACGGTTACATCATCGGTATCCGCTGCATTGAGCATTTCAATGAGAAACTTAGCATTGAAGGCAATCTGTAGGTCTTCGCCATTGTACTGGCAATTCATTCTTTCATTTCCTTCAAATGAAAAATCAATGTCCTGGGCAGCGAGTTTCAGTTCGCTTCCGGAAATATTCAAAACCACCTGGTTAGTGCTCTTGTTACTGAAAATGCTCACCCTTCTGAGAGCACCCTGGAAATCGCTTTTATTAACCGTAAGCCGGTATGGATTATCGGCAGGGATAACTACTTTATAATCGGGGAAACGTGCATCAATGAGGCGACAACTCATTTGGGTGGTGCCATGCTGAACGAAAAGATGGTTGCTGTTATAACTAACGGTAAGTTCATCTTCATTATCAGGAAGCGCGCCTTTCAACAGGTTCAGCGGCTTTTTAGGAACGATAAGCGATTCGTTCTTTGGGCATTTCACATCCGTTCTTTTATACCTTACCAGCCTGTGCGCATCAGTTGCCACGAACTGGAGATAATTTTCTGACATTTCAAAGAAAACACCTGTCATTGCTGGTCGAAGGTCATCATTGCTTACGGCGAACAGGGTTTTATTAATAGCTGTAACAAGTGCAGAAGACGTGATGGTAAAGGAAGAAGTATCATCGGCAACCGGCTCCTTGGGGAAGTTGTCGGGATTTTCTCCCATCACTTTATACTTACCGTTATCACTGGTGATCTCAACAGCGGAGTTCTTGTCGATATTAAAGGTTAGTGGCTGATCCGGAATATTCTTCAGTGAATCCATCAGGATCTTGGCCGGGATACAAACCCTTCCTGCTTCGCGTGCATCCACTTCCATCTGGATCTTCATCACGGTTTCAAGATCTGTAGCAACAACAGTAAGTTTATTGGTATCTACTTCAAATAAAAAATCTTCCAGGATAGGAAGTACAGTATTGGCATTTATCACCCCGCTGATCTGTTGCAGCTGTTTTAATAAGGACGTAGAAGAAACAATGAACTTCATACTGAAATGATTATTAAATGAATTTCAGCAAACCTATATAAATTTTGGTTGCCTTAGAATTTGTTTTTTTAAAATTGTCAGGGGATTGCCCTCCAGGATTTAACCCTTGGCCCAAAAATCGCTAACAATTCATCCATATGCTGTTACAGAGACTATTTGGAAGGAAAAAAATATCAAGGCCTGATCCGGGGATTCGCTGGGGCAGGTATTCTGATAATAATAAAACTTCCGGCAAGATCAAACGATGGGCAGAGGCAGAGGAATTATTTAAAAAAGAACAGTATGCAGAAAGCCTGGATGCGTTCTTTGATTATCTCGCTGATGAGGAAGAAGAAAACGTGGAATATGAAAGAAAGGAAAATAACGGGAGCTTCAGGCTTTTCCAGGGTTCAAAAATAGTAAGGGGAAAATTTGATGAGAATAATCTTGAAGCGGAGATCGTAGTGGCTTCCATGCCGGAGCCGGGAATACCAGTGATGCGAAGACTGCTGGAAATGAATTTTCAACTGTATTATTCGCGCTATGCCTTACATGAAGGCAGTATCAGGATGCGCTTCGATACAGACCTGACTACAGCCAACCCCAATAAATTATATTATGGCTTAAGGGAGCTTGCCATCAAGGCCGATAAGCAGGATGATTTGCTGGTAACGGAGTTTGGTTCGGTGCTGCCGGCCGATACCGACCATATACATCCGCTTTCGGAAGAAGAACAGGAAAAGCGGTTGAAATATTTTCATTTATGGCTCGACAAAACGCTGAATTATGTAAATACGCTTGACCAGGAAAAATTCGCTCCTGCCATAGCTTACTTGTTGCTGGCCGTTGTTTTCAGGATTGATTTCCTGTTGGCACCGGAAGGAAAATTGATGCAGGAAATAGAAAAAATTCCTGAACGCCATTTTAAAAAGGAGGGAAGGGCCAGTGCCGAGAAAAACCAGGAAATGATTGATGCCCTTCAAAAATTAAGGAATAAACCAAAGGAAGAGATCCTCCCATTTTTTTTCCATTCCAAACATACTTTTTCTATTGTATCTCCGCAGGAACATAAGCAGGTCGCAGATTCCATTCATGGTGCATTGCAGAATATGCAATGGTATCGTGAAAACAATTATCCTATGATCGCCAACGAGATCATGGAATATGGATTCGCTTATTGCCAGTATTCTTTCAGTTTACCAAGGCCTGTTACTGAATTCTTCCAGTTGTTTATGGAAATTAATCATCCCGGTTTCTTTTCTGATTTTGGACATGTTCCTGTTCTATACCATGAAGAATCGAACCGCTTTGAACAGGAATTGATTGAAGACATCATTGAACAGATCAACAGCAGGTGGAGAGAGCGTTATGAAAAAATGCGCCTGAATCCGTCCAGTCTAAATTTCACGAACCTTCTGCGGTTCAATCAATCCTTTCTTAACGGTGTTGCCGGGTTAAATTTTGATACTTAAGCCTATGGAATTCCAGGAGATCATTGAAAGTTACCAGCCTGCTATTATCCAGATT
>JAEWIW010000094.1 GCA_023386855.1 Bacteroidota bacterium
GGATAATGCTATTAGCTGGATCAATTGGGAAAGAAAAAACCAATTCAATGATTTTTTCCTTTTCTTCAAAAAAATGATCGCTTTCAGGAAAGCTCATCCAACCCTTGCCCGAAGCAGGTTCTGGAGGAAAGATGTAAAATGGTTTAACCCTGTAGGGGCTATGCATTTTGATTATTATTCCAAATCACTTTCCTTTTACCTCGATGGTCGTTCGCAAAAAGATGATGATATCTACGTGATGATTAATTCGCATGATAACCCTGTTGACTTCCTATTCCAGGAAGAAGGCCCATGGCATCGGGTCATCGACACTTCATTGCAGCAGGATGATTTTATTGAAGAAGGAAAAGAAATTATACAAAAAGATCAATACCGCCTGGAAGGACGTGCTGTGGCTTTATTTATCAAGCCCCGTATAAAATCCTGAATGATTCATTATTGATCGCTGTTTCGCGGTTTCAATAAACAGAATGGATGAGGCAAAAAAAGAGGCAGGTTATTTCCTGCCCCTTGAACTTATTTAGTTTGTTTTCCGACCAGCTGTCCAACTTCCTTACCGGATTTGGCATAAGCTTCCTGCAACCTCAGACCGGTATCGAAATCAAAGCCCATCACATCTCTGCCCGGTGCTTTAGTTACGGTGATCTTTGCCACCACGTTTGAAGGATTGGCAGTTTCTACGATGGTGACTTCACCATCAATCCTTGCCGGTGCTCTCATTACACCAACATTCCATCCCGGTTCAGTGCGGGTGGTGTGAAATACCAGGGTGTACTTGGCATTCTCATTATTGGATAATGAAGAATGCTTCTGGAATAATTCATTGAACTGCGGTTCAAAGCGGTTCTTGCGGTCTGCAACCCAGGCTTTTTCCCAGGTATCGCCACGACCGGCTTCCTTGTTGTTGTACTCCTCCTTTTTGCGTTGGATGTACTGTTCTTCGGTATTGTCCTTGCCCACGATCATATTGTCGTAAGTGAACTCGGTTCGGATGCTTGTCTGTCCCTTCAGGGGCGCCAGGCTTCCCGATACCAGCTTCACCTTTTGGGCAAAAAGGGTAGAAGTGGCCATCATAAGGCCTAAGAATAAGATCTTCTTCATCAGGTTAAATTATGGTTTACATTATCCTTCAAATAAAACAATAAAACCTGGAAACAGCAATACGCTATACATAAAGATTTTAACCTGCTCTACAGGCGGTCAGGAGGAAGGATAGATTGAGTTCAATACTGGAATGGCATCCCAATTCATTACACTCCAAAAGGATAGGTCTCGGGTACCTTGTGCCCATCGGGTTGCATATGCAGTGGATGAAGTGCTCGCGTTTTATCCAGGAAAATAAAAGCATCATAACGAAGTGGAAGTACTGATGGAACATAGTTTCCATATTTTTCATATTCCGGGTTATATACCACTCCAATGGCGCGGTGGCCAAGCCTGTTCTCCATAAAAAGATTCTGGTTCATCAGGTCTTCCATCATGAACAGCAGGTTTTCTTCAAGGGATTCATGAAGTAAATATTCCCAGCTTCCTTCCCTGGCCCTGGGTACTTCCATCGCCTGCATCTTTGCTCCCCAGCGCCTGCCTGCCGTAACTGTTCCCTCGTAACTGCCAAAGCCTACCAGGAATACTCCTTTTTCATGGTGCCTTGCCCTTGCCAGTTCGCCAATATTATACATGCCTTCATCGGCCATATCTGTTGCCCTTGCATCACCAATATGAGTGTTGTGTTCCCATACAATGACTTTCGATTGATCGCCATGGAAGTTCAGTAATCTTTCCATGGTTTCTTCCATATGACTATCCCTCACATTCCAGCTATGTGGTCCACCTTTAATCATAGCCCTGTAATATTTTTCCGCATTAACCGTAACCAATGCATTCTGCTCGGCGCTGAAAACATTTTCATGATCTGTGTTATACATCGGGAGCCTTTGCTGGATCTGTTTTAGCAGGTCCACCACTTCATTCTCACATAGTTCAGGAACAAACTGTGATGCCCTTGCATAGCTGCTGCCTTCATCTTCCCTGTAAGGTTCAAAACACTGGAATGCTTCCTCTGCAGCCTTCATGGCCTGTGGATCGGTTTTCTGCAAATATTGCATAATGCTTTCCATGCTTTCCCATAAACTGTATACATCAAGTCCATAAAATCCTATTCTTTTATTAGAGGGTTTCGACCGGTTATACTGCTGCAGCCAGTCGGCCAGTGCCACGATCTCCCAGTTAGCCCACATCCAGGTAGGCCATCTATTGAAAGCATGCAGCACCTGGTAAGCACTTTTACTTTCTATATCATATCCTTTGACAAACCTGTTGACCCGGTAGCAATCGGGCCAGTCACCTTCCACGGCGATGAAATTGAAGCCTTTTTCTTCAATAAGTTTTTTAGTGATATAGGAGCGCCAGGTGTAGAATTCATGCGTTCCATGACTGGCTTCACCTAACATCACTATGCGTTCATCGCCTATTCGGTCGAACAATGGTTGGAGATCTGCCTTGCTTTTTAACGGATGCGCATATTGGCGGAGTATGTCTTTCATCTGCGCTTCATCC
>JAEWIW010000101.1 GCA_023386855.1 Bacteroidota bacterium
ACCTATATCTATACCTAAGAGATACCTCCCATTCATGTTGTCTGGCTTGATCGTTAGAAATTTTAAAACGGGTTTAAATTAATAAATGAAGGCCAAAGCACGCGATTAAATTAATTTCGCAGATTGAATTCAGACCCCGTGGCACGGGGGCGTGGCACGGGGTCAGTTTTAAACACGAAAAAGGTAACTCATCAACGCATCAGCAAATACATACAAGATCAAATCATTCGCCCATGAACTGGGGTTCCAGTTCTGTGGTATTGCCAAAGCAATGAAACTGGATGAAGACGCCCGGCGATTGGAGTCATGGCTTAAACAGGGAAGGCATGGAACCATGCAGTACATGGAGAATTATTTCGACCTGCGAACCGATCCTACCCTCCTTGTTCCCGGTGCAAAATCGGTGATCACGCTGATGATGAATTATTTTCCTTCACAACATCAACAACCCGGAACCCCAAAAATTTCGAGGTATGCATATGGACAGGATTACCACGAGATCATCAGGCCGAAACTGCATGCCCTGCTCGCGCATATTAAAGGAACTATCGGTGAAGTGAATGGACGGGGTTTTGTGGATTCCGCGCCGGTACTTGAACGCGCATGGGCCAGGCGATCGGGTTTGGGATGGATCGGGAAGAACGGTAACCTGATCAATAAAGGCAAGGGATCATTCTTTTTCCTCGCTACACTTATCGTTGACCTTGAACTCGATTATGATGATCCCCTTGCCAAGGATTACTGCGGTTCCTGTACAAAATGTATTGATGCCTGCCCAACCGATGCTATCCTGGATCATAAAGTCATCGATGGAAGCAGGTGCATTTCTTATTTCACCATTGAACTGAAAGACCAGCTTATCCCTTCATCGATGCAGGGAAAATTCCAGGATTGGATGTTTGGTTGCGATGTGTGCCAGGAAGTATGTCCATGGAACCGGTTTTCTACACCTGGCCAGGAGCCTGCTTTTGAGCCGATCCCCGAAATATTGAACCTTACAACAAGTCAATGGGAAGAACTAACGGAAGAAAGCTTTAAAAAAATCTTTCGCAAATCTCCATTGAAAAGATCAAAGTTCGCAGGCATTCAGAGAAATCTTCGCTTTATTAAGACGGATCATATGATGAGTGATCAACCGCTTAAAACGCTCAACCCATCCTGAAGATCACTATCCAGGCTACACTAATATTATTTGTGCATTCCACTTAACGCCCAACCCATCCTGAAGATCACTATCCGGGC
Organism: Bacteroidota bacterium; assembly: GCA_023386855.1. Taxonomy (GTDB): domain Bacteria; phylum Bacteroidota; class Bacteroidia; order Chitinophagales; family Chitinophagaceae; genus Flavitalea. The sequence goes on from JAEWIW010000101.1 coordinate 1,243, forward strand.
TATACTAATATTTGTGTATACCACTTAAAACTCCAGGCCCATCCTGAAGATCCACGTATTCAGGTCGTACTGGTAACGATCATTCGATTGGGGGCAGGGTGGAACCAGGCAGGGCACCGTTTGTGAACGGTTTTCCCTGATCCTTTTGAAGGCATAGCCGGCATTCAAAAGCAATGCTTCTCTCCTGCCCTTCCACCCCAGCCTGTAGCCCAATCCTGTTGCGGTGTACCAACCTGGGTCAAAACTTCTTTCGAGCCAGGAATTATTATCAATATGATCCCAGAAAAAATTTGTTCCCCCATCGAGGAAATAATAAACAGATGAAGGCTTCTTTGAAAAATTCTTTTGAACCGATAAAAAAAGCGGAACAGTTCGATATCGATATTGATCCAAACCTACGCCCAGCCCTGCATACCAGCCTGCCATCCGGAACCCATTTACTGCCGACAGGTTCAATCCTGTTTCCTTATCACCTGCTGAAATGCCAACATCCAGTTGTGACCGGAATACAGGCTTGTTTTGGGCAACAGCACTGAATATGCATGCAAATACAATTGCAGTTATAAAAAAATATTTCATGTTACCTGTTTAACGTAATGCCACTTAGCAATTTCAAAGAAGCAGGATTGGAATAGTCGTACTGATTGATGCTTTTTTCTGTAACCAGGTATAGTATTCCATTCCATGCGATGGCATCATATGTGTTCAACCCTCCTAACTGTGTAATCATTTTCATCGCTGATGGATCCGACACATCGAACACTTTCAGTCCTGCATTTCCATCACAAACAAATAAAATGTTACCATCCAGTGAAAGTCCGTGTGGGTTGGTCATAGGGTATGATTTCACCAGTGAAGGATTGAGCACATTCTTTACATCGATAACATCCAGCTGGTTAAAAATTCCTGCACAGGTCTGTCCAGTCCGTAACGTTACATAGGCATATTGTTCATCGGCAACAACAGGATCGCAGGCAGTAGCATGATTGAATTGTCCTTCCTTTACTGGATCAGCAAGGTTGCTGATATTATAAATGAACATACCGCTACCCGAACCAATGAATAATTTATCCCTGAACGGGTAGATGGTTTCAATATTCCAGCCCACCGGCTTTTCATTTATGGCAACGGGCTTTGAAGGATCACTGATATCATGCACCATTAAAGATTGCATATTCACCGCGTAAAGATTTTGCTGAACAATGGCAAACCTGGCCATTGACCCGGCAACACCTGGAACAAATGCTCCTGCCTTGTTGGATGAATATAACATTGCATCAAAGGCCAGGCAATTGATGCAGCCAAAGCCGCCACCATTGACTGTTTCAGCGTTCACCGTAGTATCCTTTTCATTCCATCCAATGATCACCATTGAGGTATCCAGGGAAAAATTATTTCCATACTGGCGTTC
>JAEWIW010000111.1 GCA_023386855.1 Bacteroidota bacterium
AGCCGAGACGGGCCTTGCGCTGGTATTTTTCGCCTTCTTCCTGGTGATGTTCAGGGAAGGCCTTCCTTCGGGTTATCTTATCACCGGCTTTTCCCTTGCCGTGCTGGTGGTGGCAACGCTGTTGCTGGAAAAATATCTCCTGGCAGGAATACTTTCGGCCATTGCCTTACTAACGATCTACCTTATGCGAAAACAGGTCAGGAAAAGCCGATCACTCCTGGTCAAGATCATATTTATCTGGGGATTCTGCGTGGGCATTCAGCTTTTCTTTGTGCCTTTCCTATTCACCAAAGTGTTACAGCCCCACCAGGTGGAAAGGATATTTTCGCTCATCGGCCGCGAGAATCCCTATGCGCAGCTTAATGAAGGAGATGCTGAAGTATCCGCATCGCGCAAAGCCAGTACAAGTGATTACAACGTTCGGCAGAGCAAGATTGCCATAGGCAGTGGAGGCGTTGCTGGAAGAGGATTTTTAAAGGGAACGCAAACCAGGTTTGATTTTGTGCCCGAACAAAGAACCGACTTTATCTTCTGTACCATTGGTGAAGGCTTTGGTTTCGTGGGTAGCGTGATCTTTCTTGCCTTATACCTGATATTATTATTAAGGATTGTTACCATTGCCGAACGACAACGAAGTGTGTTCAGCAGGTGTTATGCTTATGGCGTAGCTTCTGTTTTGTTTTTTCATATCACCATCAATATTTGCATGACCATTGGTCTTGCACCGGTAATTGGTATCCCGCTTCCCTTTGTAAGTTATGGAGGTACTTCATTGATCACTTTTTCTGCCATGCTGTTCATCCTGGTACGCCTTGATGCCGACAGGCAGATGGTGTTACGATAAGATAGTACCTTTGCCTGCATGAAGATCATACCGCTAAGTGAAGGAAGTTTTACGATCGATAAAACAAAGCTTTTTGTTCCTTTCGACCAGGAAGAACATGACCTGCAGGAAAGACCTAAAGGTAGCCTGTTGGTAGAAGTGCAACCCTTCCTGGTAGTGACCACTGAAGACATTCTTTTACTGGATACCGGCCTTGGATTTGAAAAGGAAGGCCGCCTGCAGTTGTATAAAAATCTTGCGGAAGCTGGCTTCCAGCCTTCTGATATCACCAAGGTGCTGATGTCGCATCTTCATAAGGATCATGCTGGTGGAATAGGGTATGAATCCAATGGATCGATGCAGTTAAGTTTCCCGAATGCCACTTACTATATCCAGCGCAAGGAACTGGAATATGCTTTTGAAAAAGGACTTCCCTCGTTTATACCCGCGGAACTTGAAGTGATAAAAAAAGTGTCAAACATACACTTGCTGGAAGGGGATGGTGTAATTGATGGTTATATCAAGTACGAAGTTACAGGTGGACATAGCCCTCATCACCAGGTGTTCAGGATCGTTGATGCAGGTGAAACGGTATTTTTTGGAGGTGATGAAGCGCCACAGTTACACCAGATGAAAAGCCGCTTTGTAGCCAAGTATGATTATGACGGGAAAAAAAGTATGCAGCTAAGACAGCAATGGTGGGAGCAGGGAAGAGAAGAACGCTGGACATTTCTTTTCTACCACGACATTAAGCACCCACAGTTTTCGTTTTAATTTTTTTTGCGTTTGGGCATTCTTTGCTGCCTTCTTTCCATCAGTTCTTTCTGAACCATCATGTTGAATTCCCGTTCAGAACGGTAGAGGGTGTTCACTTTGTCTTTATCCAGCGCTTTTGAGAACTGGCCATCATATTTTTTCTTGATGTCCAGGATCTTTTCTTCCATCTGGATCTCGTTTTTTTGTTGCCTGTTATCGACTCTTGCAGATCTCAGCTCTTTCTGGTACTGGTTATACAGGGGCCAGAAGCGTTGTGCTTCCTGTGGTGAGAGATTTAATTTCTTGGTGAGGTAGGCGATCTTGTAAGCTTCCAGTCGGCCTGCATCTCCTGCCGGCTGGTCCTGTGCCATCATGGTAAAAGAAAAGCCGAAGCATATAATGAACAGTGTATAGATCTTTTTCATCGTGATTTAGTTTGTCAGGGTTAACACGGCCTTGTTCTGGCTAAGATACTGTTGAAGGGCTTCATCAGAAATATCACCGATAAATTCCCTGATATCATTGGCCGAAAGGTCGGAATTCGCATAGTCAACAGTGGTTTCATCTGTGTCCATGCTACCGGATATATAGTTTTCAAGTTCCTGCAACGGTACATTGTCAATTGAGGTGCCTGCAGTTTGGGTGGAATTCTTTTGCCGGGTCAGAAAAAACACGGAAAGGGCGACCAGGCCTGTAATAGCCGCGGCTGCTGCATACCTGATCATTCTCCTGGCGAAAGGCATTTTAATTACCCTGGCATTTTCAGGAGCCGCCTGTTTGTCAAGGTTTTTTATTACCCGCCCGGGAAGGGATTCAAAATATCCCGCGGGAACCGAATAGGCCTTGGTTTTGGGAAGGCTTGCCAAAAGGGGGGATAGAGAGCTGGTCTCTTTCATGGCGTCATCAGCAGGCATCGAATGTATTTTTTCCATAATGCTGCCGGCGAGGCCTTCAAAATATCCCTGGGGAACCTCGAAAGGCTGTTTAGGGGGCAGGGAGGGCAGCGGTACGGTACTGGTCCCTCCCATGCTGCTTTCCAGGGAATTTTCCGGATTTTGTTGAGCTAACAGGCTTCCCATTACCTTTTCCGGAAGCCGCTCGAAATAAAGATAGGGTACGGAATAAGGGTTTAGCAGTGGTAGGTCCGCCAAAAGGGGACTAATTTCTTTTAGTTCGTTTATTATCGTTGTCCTGTTCTGCATTTCCTTTCAAAAAACCGGCTTAAGACCCTTCTTTTGGTGCCGGGTTTAATGATTGAGCATAAAATCCTCGATTTTTTTTACTGCATGGTGATAGGAGGCCTTGAGGGCTCCTTCCGAAGTGTCGAGCACACGGCTCATTTCCTCGTAAGGCATTTCATCATAATATCTTAGGGTAAATACGATGCGTTGTTTTTCGGGCAGTTTCTGAATGGCCAGCTGGAGTTTCCATTCCAGCTTGTTGGCATCGAAGTTGTCGTCGGCCCGAACTTTATTGACCATGGAATCATCGAGCTGGTCGTAAGAGAGGGCTTTCCGCTTTTTCTGTTGTTCCAGGAAGCTAAGGCATTCATTGGTGGCGATACGGTAGAGCCAGGTGTACAACTGGGAATCCTCCCTGAAATTATCAAGTCCTTTCCAGGTTTTGATGAATACATTCTGGAGCACATCATTGGCATCTTCATGATCCACAACTATCCGGCGGATATGCCAGTACAGTCGTTCCTGGTATTTTTTGATGATTTCCGAAAAAGCGGGTTCCCTGGTATCCGGAACCCTGAATTTTGCCAATAGCTCACTGTCGGATGAATTGGTCATGAACGTTTATTATCAATTAAGGTCTGCGGCCTTGTTTTGAAAGAATTGTTCATCAACCTTCAATTTCTGTTCCCATTTCCAGGCAGATGACATCATATCTTCCAGGGAATATTTTAATTCCCATCCAAGGGTATTGACAGCAAATTCATTATTGGCATAGATGGCCACCACGTCACCCGGCCTGCGGGGGCCGATCACGTAGTTGAGTTTAACACCGCTGACCTTCTCAAAAGCATGGATAGCTTCCAAAACGGTGACGCCATTTCCTGTTCCCAGGTTAAAGACCTCGCATCTTTTACCGCTGTTATTTTTCAGCAGGTAATCCATCGCCAGGGTATGGGCATGGGAGATATCGCAAACATGAATATAATCGCGGATGCAGGAACCATCACGGGTAGGGTAATCGTCGCCATAAACCGTCAGCTGGGGAATCTTGCCAATAGCGGTTTGGGTGATTACAGGCACCAGGTTGGCGGGCTTGCCAATGGGCAGTTC
>JAEWIW010000116.1 GCA_023386855.1 Bacteroidota bacterium
CCTGCCATTTAATTCTGCATGAAGAATGGAAGGAAGATCCAGGCCGCTTACCTTGAATCCCAGTATGGAACCCTGTATAAAGTTCCAGCCAAAATGAAAAAAAACAGGCATCCATAAATTCCGGTTATACATGTACGTTAGTCCAACCAGGATCCCACCGGTAAAAATATTTAAAAGTGCAACTGGAGTAAAGCCAGGATTAAATGCATGGAACAGGGTGAATATGACTGCACTGGCCAGCAGGGCCGTCCAACGGTTATAGGATGACCATAATTTTTCCATGATAAAACCCCTGAATACAAGTTCTTCATAGAAGGCAATCCATATCATGGCCAGGGCGGAGCCTGTGATAGCCCCAGCATTTGCATTGTTCACTATCCACTGCACTGATCCTGTGATATAAATGACTGTGGCTCCCAGGCCAAGAAGACCGGCGGATAATAAAAATCCTGCAACCGCTCCAACAAGAAACTGGTCATAATAAATATTCTCTTTGTCTTTAGCTTTTGCCGGTAACAGGGTTAAGGCCGTTTTTGGCCATCCAAAAATATATACCAGCAGTATGGATAATATGCCTGTAATAATGATCCAGGCAAAGCTTAGCCATGTTTCATCCAGGGAGGTGAGCAGGTTAAGTGCATATCCTGCTGCTATAGAACCGAGAATATAGATCACCAGGAAAACCATGATGGTGGTCCATCCATCTTTAAGCACCGCTTTCTTACTATTCAATCCTGCAAAGTTTTATATTGCCATAAAATTAACAAGGATGTTTGAAAGCTATTCATTTTCCGTAGCAGGGCGGTTCATGCGTTATGTGCAGGTTGATACGCAAAGTGATCCATTGTCTGGATCCCAACCTTCCACTGAAAAACAGAAGGATCTTTCGCGCCTGCTTGTAAGAGAGTTAAAGGAACTAGGCATCCGGGACGCTGAACTGGATGATGCAGGCTATGTGTATGCTACCATTCCTTCCAATACGGATAAGAATATCCCTGTTATATGTTTTTGTGCACATGTGGATACTTCACCCGATACAACAGGGGCAGGAGTGAAGCCGATCATTCATCATAATTACGATGGTTCTGACATCGTTCTTCCTGATGATCCTTTACAGGTTATTACCATAAAAGAGCATCCATACCTGAAGAAAAAGATCGGCGACGATATCATCACTGCTTCAGGAACCACACTTCTTGGTGCTGACGATAAAGCCGGTGTTGCCGTGATCATGGATATGGTGGAATATTTGACCAAACATCCTGAAGTGAAACATGGAACTATTAAAATTCTTTTTACACCTGATGAAGAAATTGGCCGTGGAGTCAATGCACTTGATCTCCAAAAGCTTGGTGCTGATTTTGGATATACGCTGGATGGTGGTGAACTGGGATCATATGAAGATGAAACTTTTTCTGCCGATGGAATGACCATCACCTTTAAAGGTATCAGTGCTCATCCCGGTTATGCCAAAGACAAATTGGTCAATGCCATCAAGGTAGCTTCACACTTTATTGAACTCCTTCCCAGGCGTTCTTTTTCTCCCGAAACCACTTCATCAAGGGAAGGGTTTGTTCACCCTGTAAGAATGGAAGGTATTGCGGAGGCAGTGAACGTTGAATTTATTATTCGTGATTTCGTTACTTCCAGGCTGGCGGAGTATGAAAATTTTCTTGAAGGAAAAGTACAGGAAACTTTATCAGCCTTTCCGGGAGCCACTGCTGAAATAAAAGTAAAGGAGCAATACAGGAATATGAAAGAAGTGCTCGACAAGCATCCAAAGATCACCAGTTTTGCACATGAGGCCATCAAAAGAGCAGGCATACCACTGGTAAGTATGAGTGCAAGAGGGGGAACTGATGGTTCAAGACTTTCATTTATGGGATTACCCTGCCCGAATTTATTCACAGGCGAAATGGCTTTTCATGGTAAACATGAATATGTAAGCATCCAGGATATGCAGAAGAGTGTTGAAACGATTATTCACCTTATTATGATCTGGGAAGAAAAAGGTTGACAGGTATAATTACAGGCCTTCTTCGGGAAGATGAATCCTTGTTTTTCTTTCGCCCACCTGCTGTCGCCACATGGCATAATACAATCCTTTTTGCTGGAGCAGTTCCTGGTGTGTTCCGATCTCGGCCATGCTTCCTTTTTCAAGCACGTAAATTACATCGGCATGCATGATGGTGGATAGCCGGTGCGCGATAAGAATCGTGATCTGTTCTCGGGTGGAAGATATATTCCTGATGGTGGCGGTAATGTTTTCCTCGGTTAAACTATCCAATGCAGAGGTGGCTTCATCGAATATCAGCAATCGCGGATGACGTAACAATGCACGTGCAATGGAAATGCGTTGTTTTTCACCTCCTGAAAGCTTCATGCCTGCTTCTCCCAGTATAGTATTTATTCCCTTTGCGGAACGTGAGATCATTCCGTCGCAGGATGCTTTATTCAGTGCTTCAAGGATCTCTTCATCAGTGGCATCCGGTTTAACAAAGAGAAGGTTATCCTTGATGGTGCCTGCAAATAACTGGGTATCCTGTGTTACAAAACCGATCTGCCTTCGCAGTTGGTTGTAACGGATATCAGTTGATTTTTCTTCATTGAAATATATATTCCCACTAACTGGATGGTAAAGACCTACAAGCAATTTTACCAGTGTGCTTTTACCAGATCCTGATGGACCAACAAAAGCAATTGTATCACCGGTCTTTACAGTGAAAGAAATATTGTCGATAGCATTTTCTGATGCAGTCTTATGCCGGAATACTACATTCTCAAAACGCAGATTCTGCAGCAGGCCAATCTCAACAGGGTTTTCAGGCCTTTGTTCAATGGGTTTATGCATAAGAGCATCAAAATTCTGCACAGAAGCATAAACTTCCCTGTATTGAAGAATGATGTTGCCCAGGTCCTGCAATGGACCAAAGATCGATGTTGAAATGAATTGCATGGTGATCAGTTCACCGGTAGATAAAATGTTCCTGAAAATAAGCCATAGAAGGATGAACAGGATGGATT
>JAEWIW010000122.1 GCA_023386855.1 Bacteroidota bacterium
GGCAATATGCTTAACGTGGATGGTGGTATCGCCATGTCATTTCCACGATAATTAACCCTTTAAAAAAAACATATGCAAGATATCAGGCAGAAGATCCTCCGGTTGAACGAGGATCAACTTAAACATCACCAGCAGCGTTTTCAGTATGCCAGTTCTGTGATTGAGCAGGCAGAATCCATTATCGATAAACTGGTGAAATTCCAGGTAGCCATTCCCTCATGGGCACTGGGTACAGGTGGAACAAGGTTTGGTCGCTTCCCTTCAGGAGGTGAGCCCGGAAAGCTGGAAGAAAAGATTGAAGATGTAGGATTGCTGCATGCGCTCAATGCATCCAGTGGTGCCATTTCATTACATATTCCCTGGGATATTCCACGCGATGCTGATGCCATAAAATCACTCGCTAAAAGCTATGGACTGGTCTTCGATGCTGTTAATTCAAATACATTCCAGGACCAGGAAGGACAGCAGCATAGTTATAAGTTTGGTTCCATGCAACATACCAATAAAGCAGTAAGAAGGCAGGCTATAGAACATAATATTGAAGTGATTAATTATGGAAAGGAGCTTGGATCGAAAGCAATAACGGTATGGCTTTCCGATGGATCAAGTTATCCAGGGCAGCTTAATTTCAGGAAAGCTTTTATGAACGTGCTGGAAAGTTTGCAGGATGTGTATAGCGAATTACCGGCCGACTGGAAAATGTTTGTAGAGTATAAATGTAATGAGCCCAGTTTTTATTCCATGACCGTAGGCGACTGGGGACAGTCGTACCTTCTATGTTCAAAGCTTGGTCCACAGGCATCGGTGCTGGTAGATCTTGGACATCATTTACCCAATGCGAATATTGAACAAATAATATCGTTGTTGCTGATGGAAAAAAAACTTGGTGGTTTTCATTTCAATGATTCCAAGTATGGAGATGATGATCTTACTGTAGGTTCAATAAAACCTTACCAGCTTTTTTTAATTTTTAATGAACTGGTGGCAGGTATGGATGAAAATGGGATGGATCATGCAAAGGATCTTGGATGGATGATCGATGCTTCGCATAATATCAAGGATCCCCTGGAAGACCTGCTGCAATCAGTAGAAGCGATCATGATCGCTTATGCGCAGGCTTTGCTGGTAGATAGAAATAAGCTTGAAGAGGCAAGGCTTAACAATGATACCGTGATGGGGCAGGAGCTTTTACAATCGGCATTCAGGACCGATGTAAGGCCATTGGTAGCGGAAGCCAGGCTTCGTGCCGGAGCAGCATTATCGCCACTGGATGTATTCAGGAAACTCAAGATAAGGGAAGAGCGCATAAAACAAAGAGGTAGTAATTCCATAGCAACGGGATTATAAATATTGATCACATGTTACCGGTAACCTGCATATTCGACGTGGGAAAGACCAATAAAAAGGTTTTTCTTTTCGATGATCAATATAAAATTGTTCATGAACGGTCTGTTCAACTACCGGAAACTGTTGATGAAGATGGTTTTCCCTGTGAAGATATTTTCCTGTTGACCAACTGGGTCAAAGAAACTTTCAGGAGTATACTGCTCGATAATGATTATACAGTTATAGCAGTGAATGTTTCCGCTTATGGAGCATCATTTGTGTTGGTGGATGAAAAAGGAGATCCTGTTGGACCCCTGTACAATTATTTAAAACCATACCCTGTTGACTTACAGGATGCCTTCTACCTTAAGTATGGTGGCCGTGAAAATTTTGCCGTGGATACCAGTTCTCCATGTCTTGGTAACCTGAATTCCGGTTTGCAGTTGTACAGGGTTAAAAATTGCCTGCCTTCCATGTGGGCAAAGACCAGGTATGCTTTACATCTTCCCCAATACATAGCTTCGCTTATATCAGGGAATTTTCATGCTGAAATGACCAGCATCGGTTGTCATACGGCTTTATGGAACTTCCGCTGTGAGGATTACCACGATTGGGTTTATGAAGAAGGTATTCATAGTCGCTTTCCCGCTATTGTCATGGCTGATCATAAGATCAAAGTAAAAGGTATGGTTGCCGGTCCAGGACTGCACGATAGTTCTGCTGCACTTATTCCTTACTTAAGTTGTTTTAAGGAACCGTTTATGCTGCTATCAACGGGAACATGGAATATAAGCCTGAATCCTTTTAATCATTATCCACTCACGGGTAAAGAACTGGAACAGGATTGCCTGTGTTATTACCGCCATGATGGTTTGCCTGTTAAGGCATCGCGTTTATTTGCAGGAAATGAACATGAACTTGAAATAAAGAAACTTTGCGATAAGTATGAAGTTGATCCAGGATATTTTTCCCGGTTAGACTATGAGCCAGCTTATACCTCTTCCGACAAAGTGCCGGACAGGGAATATCATCTTTTTATGAAAGGATTAGTTGATCGGCAGGTAAGAGCCGCTAATCTTGTTTTGCAAAATGATGATGTGAAAACAATTTATGTTGATGGAGGTTTTGCCCGCAATAAAGTATTTATGCATTTGTTTGCATCGGCTTACCCTGGAATGAAAGTGTATGCGGCTATCATTGGACAGGCCAGTGCCATAGGCGCAGCCATGATGATGAATGATCCCGCGGTGATTCAACCCGGTCGATGGATGGAGACCCAGTGTTATTCGAATGCTTAGTGTGCGGTTTTTTATTGAATAATTTTTATTCGTGGCTTGCGATCAATTCTTCCAGTGTGCAGTCGATTTTGAAAAAATAACGATCAAAGGAGGTGGAAGCGGGAACTTTAAGGTAAACATTGAAGGGGTGTAGATGTTGTCGTTCAAATTCAAATATCCTGAAAGTGTAGGTATTCCCCTGGATGAAACCCACGCCGTTTTCCTGCATGCCCCAGATAATGGGAAGGGATGAATCAAGGATGGTGGCAACCAGGCGCTTATACATGCCTGCATTGAGATACAGGATACTGATATGAAATTCTATTTCATGGCCAAGAGCATTCTTTGCCTTCACAGGTATAGTCATAGGTGGAAGTTTCAAAGGTATAAGGTTGTTACAAATATAAAACCCATGAAGTTATCGAGACTGAAAAGGCGGTTATGAAGACAGCGTTGGTATCGGTAACGTTACCGGCGCAAAACAGGACCGGGGACCGAGAAAGCCAGTGATTAGTGATTAGTGGTTAGTACGAAAACAGTATGAAAGTGTACTTATTTTGTATTTCGTATTTTGTATTTTGTATTTCAATTCCGTTTTCCGTATTCCGTATTCCGTTTTCCGTATTCTATCAATCCCATTTTTCCGCCCACTTGCTCATGATCATGATCCGGTCGGCGGTGAGATAAAGTAGGTCAATATCAGTGGGAAGTTTTCCATATCTTTTATTTTCATCATAACCCTCGAAATCGTCTCCAAGGTAAACGACAGGGGCGGTACATTCAGTGATATAATAAGGATTCTCATATCCCTTCATGATATAGGTGGGCTTGTCGGCCGGGTTGGCTATGATAAGCCTGGCCACTTCCTCGCCCTGTTTATTCAACACCGAAAAATATGACCGGAACCTGAACCAGGTTGTGTTCTTCGATGGGTACTCTTTCATGATTCCATACTGGTAAGTGCTGTCATAAATGAATTTTCTTTGAAGAATGAACACGGTATCAATTTTCACCAGGATGGTAAAATCGGCCTGGCATCCAAAACAGCTTTTCGCATTTTTTAATTGCTTTATGGTAGCAGGGAGTAATACATCAATTGCCTTGCTAATATCATCCGATTCAGTCCACCTGGCAGGCAACTTCGTAATGGAATAGGTAACTGTTGCCGCCTTCTTTGTTTCATCGATCTGCGCCAGGAGATTTGTTCCTGCAAAACAAAATAGCATCAAGAGCAGTAGATTTTTAAGGGTCATCTCCGAATTATTATTATTCTGATAAATCAGGCCATCACATTATGACCTGGTACCAGGATAAAAATAGTAGAAAGCTTTTTACAGGCAAGCGATCGGGGAATATTAACAGTTATCTTAACGGCATCAGGTTCCCGGGGCTTGTTTTTCAGTGAGCCAACGCCAGTACCGCCTGGGCATATGTTGTATATGAAGCTTCGTGTTTTTCCTTGCGTCTATATTGGTATGCCTGAAATATTGTCGCCAGAGATCCTGGTAAAGCATTTCCTTTTCATCATAAATGGTTGCGATATATGTTCCATTGCTGGTATGTTCTTCAAAACAAACCGTGATGGTTTCTACTTTTTCAAGGTCATAATAAAGGCCATATTTTCTTTTGGCATCATAGATCAACCATCGTTGATCCGCATATCTTTTCCTGAAATGATCATTGATCAATGGAAGTACATCATAATCAGGCTCGCATAAGGCATAATAGATCCCGTCGCCGGTTAACTGGAAACGGATAAAGGCTTCCATACGGTGTTTTTCACGGTAAACTTTCCTGGCAACATCCTTGATTTTTATAATGGCAGGATCACTCAGGTTTTGGTAAATTCCATGCTTGCCCAGGAAAATCATCCTGCAATAATCGAAAAGAATATTTTCCAGGCCCGGCAACCCGGATAGGAATGCCATGTAAAATTGTTTCATGGCAGTGATCGATATACGCTTTTCCAAACCACTTAATACCCTTGCGGCTTTTTTGTCATCAGTTGCAATATGATGAACAGTTCCGTACAAACCCGGCTGCAGCTTAATCGCGGTTTGAATATCTACCATTGTATAGCCGTATTCATAGGCATAAAAAATAGCTGAAAGAAATCCATCAAACTGTCCATCGTACAACAATATCTCCATCAGAACAATTGAAGTTGTGGTGAGAAATCAGGTTTATATTTACTTGTTCCCATTGAAAGGATCCTTTGTTTCAACTGGGTGGGAAGAAAATCCTTCCTTTCAAAATCAGGACTATTACAAACAATGAAATGCCTGGCCTTCCTAAGGGCGATGCCCAGTTTCTTCAGGTGATCCCAGTTGAGTTTGCTGAATTTTCTTGCCGATACAATTTTATTGGCCGAATCAACGCCAATGCCTGGTATGCGAAGGATCAATTGCAAATCCGCTTTGTTGATATCCACGGGGAAGACCTGCATATTCCTCAATGCCCAACTTAGTTTGGGATCTATGTCCATATCCAGTTGAGGATGCATTGGGTTAACGATCTCTGCAACATGGAAGCCATAGAACCGCATGAGCCAGTCGGCCTGGTATAGCCTGTTCTCCCTGATCATTGGCACCGGTGTTCCAATAGCGGGTAACCTGCTATCGTGGCTTATAGGAACATATCCTGAATAATATACCCGCTTAAGTTGCATTTGCTGGTAAAACTGGTGCGACTGGAACAGGATCTCCATATCTGATTCAGGTGTGGCTCCAACCACCATCTGTGTACTTTGTCCGGCAGGTGCAAAGAGGGGAGCTTTCTTTATCCTTTTCCTGTCTTCCCTGTTCTCCCTGATCGTCTCTTTCAAATAATGCATTGGCCTGATCATATCCTTATGATCTTTATCGGGGGCAAGTAATTTAAGGCTTTGGGCTGTAGGCATTTCCACATTCACACTTAACCGGTCAGCATATAAACCGGCTTCTTTCAGCAACTCTTCACTGGCACCAGGGATGGCTTTCAAATGAATATACCCGTGGAAATGATGTTCCTTTCTTAACTTCTTTGCGATCCTTACCAGCCTCTCCATGGTGTAATCGGCATTCTTAAAAATGCCTGAACTCAGGAATAAGCCTTCAATATAATTCCTCCGGTAAAACTGGATAGTGAGGTCAACCACTTCATCTACAGTAAATGCAGCTCTTTTGATATCATTGCTTTTCCTGCTTACACAATAAGCGCAATCATAAATACAATGATTGGTGAGAAGAATTTTTAGTAATGAAACACAACGACCATCTTCAGTATAGGCATGGCAAATTCCATTGCTGGCATTGCCCAATCCCTTGTTTTCATTTTTTCGCTTACTACCACTGGATGCGCAGGATACATCGTATTTCGCCGCATCAGCCAGGATTCCCAGCTTTTCCATCACCCGGTCCGACATTAGCAATATTTAGTACGAAAATACTAAAATATTTAGGATGGTAATTAAGTATTTTATTTATTTGCATAAAGAAGATGAAAAGGATCCCTATTGACAAAAAAATACCATAATTTAAATGTACCAGGAAACCGGCCTTGATTGGATGAGTACGACCCTATTCATCAACCTTAACCCTTAGTCCATGTCAAAGACCATTAAACCCACTGCTGAAATGCAGGTTAAGCATTATTTGCAGGAACTGGATCACCCGCTAATTAAAGTTGTCAGGGAATTAAGAAATATAATTTTATCTGTCGATACTTCTATTGCCGAACAGATAAAATGGAACTCCCTTGCTTTTTATTATACCGGTGAAATGAAAGCCTTTGATGCAAAAGAATACCGGCGCGACCTCCTTGTGTTGAACCTTCATAGGCCAAATGAAATTTTACTGGTGTTTCCAACGGGGGCAAGTATTCCCAATCGTTCAGGATTACTTGATGGAAAATTCAAGGATTCCAGGAAAACAGTAGCCTTCAATTCAATGGAGGAAGTGAAGGCTAAAGAGAAAGATCTTATTGAAGTGATCCGCGACTGGCTTGCGCAGGTTGAAAAATAATTTTAACCGCCTGTAGTATCCTGTGGATGTACCGGAACTGCATTAAGAAGGAGATCTTTCAGCGAAATTGAAGACCAATCATTATTTTCTTCCACTGATGGACAGGAATGATCTTTTATTCTTGAAATGATTTCCCATGCGTCTTTTAAAAGCTCTCCCGAATCCAGTTTACCATGGTAATCGGCAGTACCGATCTCGGTATCCGCGACTATGCAACCATCAAGGTCACGCACTTCTCCTCGGAAATATTTTCCACAAATATCGCCATGGAAATTAAACAGGCAATGCCCAAGCACTACTCCAATCACTTTGAAATCCGGATCAACAATACAGTTCTTGAGGTAATATCCTTCAATCTTTCCCTGTTGATCCTTGAGTAATTCCATATGGATAAGTTTATTTGGATGGATTTTGCTGCAGCAAGTCAAGTAATTTCTTGGCCGTTTCTTCAGAGGATGCGGGGTTTTGCCCGGTTACCAGCAATCCATCCTGCACCACGTGTTCACCCCATTCTTTTGTCTTGCTATATTGACCTCCTTCTTTCTTCAGTTCGTCTTCGAGCAGGAAGGGAACAACATCAGTAAGCTGAACCGCTTCTTCCTCCTCATTGGTAAAGCCGGTTACTTTTTTTCCTTT
>JAEWIW010000125.1 GCA_023386855.1 Bacteroidota bacterium
ACCCTGGGGATTGTTGAATGAAAAATTCCTGAACAATGGGTTAACCGAAGTGAAGGTATTACCGGGCGATATTGGGTATATAAAGATCCAGGCCTTTGGTGATATTGAAGACCCGCTCTCAGGAGCATTTCATTTTATTGCCAATACCAATGCATTGATCATTGACCTTCGTGGCAATGGCGGTGGAATGTTATCCAATTACCTGAGCAGTTTTCTTTTACCACAAAAGAAATTTCATCTTGTAACTATTCAATGGAATAACCGGACAGATAGCATTTTCACGGTTGAGAAATTAAAAGGCCCGCGATATCTCGATAAACCTGTTTACCTTCTTGTTGATAAGGGAACCTTTTCCTCAGCAGAAGAATTTGCCTATGATATGCAGGCCATGAAAAGAGTTACGATCATTGGTGAAAATACTGGCGGTGGAGCCAATCCAGGAGGCACCATACCGGTGGGTAAATTAACTGATGGATCAAGAGTAGACCTTTTTGTACCAATGGGAAAAGTTACACAACCCATAACCGGTACCAATTGGGAAGCTAAAGGAGTAATACCTGAAATCAAAACATCTTCGGAGGATGCTTTAAAGAAAGCGCAGCAACTGGCACTTGAATACCTTGAGAAAAAAGAAAGTAACAGTTTTATTAAGGAACAGTATGGAAAGATTAAAAACCAGTTATTAGTGAATAGTGATTAGTGAAGGGAAATTCAACTAACAACTAATCACTGATCACTAATAACTAATATCCGTCTCCCCCTTTTCTTCAATAAAATGAAAGAAAAACACTCTTCAAACAGCGTGTTTTTCCTTATGACAAAATACTCTTCTACCCTAGCTTTGGATATGCTTGTAAGAACCTTTGGGAGCGCGGTATATGGAGTGGAAGCAGTGAAGATCACTGTGGAGGTAAGCATTTCACTTGGTGTGGGATATGATGTAGTTGGCATGGCCGATCATTCGGTAAAAGAAAGTTTACAGAGAGTAAGTTGTGCATTAAAGGCCAATGGTTATCATATGCCCAGGACCAAGTTGCTGATCAACCTGGCCCCGGCTGATCTTCGCAAAACAGGTTCTGCTTTTGATCTTCCTATTGCCATAGCAATCCTTGCGGCTACCGAACAATTGCCAAACCATAAAAAACTGGGGCGATTGATGATCATGGGAGAAATGAACCTGGATGGAAGTATTCATTCCATCAAGGGTGCGTTGCCCATTGCCATTACAGCCAGGAAGGAAAACTTTGAAGGCCTGCTTATTCCTAAACAGAATGCACGTGAAGCGGGAATGGTAAACCAGTTAAAAGTATATGGCGTTTCGCATATCAGGGAGGTCATTAATTTTTTTATCGATGAAAAGAACCTGCCTCCTATTGAAGTAAACGCAAGAGATGAATTTGAAGCAGCAAGATCCGAAGAAGACCTTGACTTCGCAGATGTAAAAGGGCAGTCGAATATTAAAAGAGCATTGGAGATTGCAGCTGCCGGCAGCCATAATGCAGTGCTGATCGGGCCGCCGGGAGCGGGTAAGACCATGCTGGCCAAGAGGCTTCCCACAATACTTCCACCGCTCACCTTACAGGAAGCACTGGAAACAACACGCATACATTCCGTTGCAGGGAAGCTTCCTGAAAATGCCATGCTGGTATCGAAGCGTCCATTCAGGAGTCCGCATCATACCACCAGTGATATAGCCCTTTTTGGAGGAGGCAGCAATCCCCAGCCGGGAGAGATCTCGCTGGCGCATAATGGGGTTTTGTTCCTCGACGAATTACCAGAATTCAAACGATCGGTACTGGAAGTAATGCGTCAACCACTTGAAGAAAGAAAGGTCAATATAGCTAGAGCAGGTATTTCCGTGGATTATCCCGCCAGTTTCATGCTGATCGCTTCAATGAATCCCTGTCCCTGCGGGTATTTCAACCATCCTGAAAAAGATTGCACCTGCCCTGGGGGAGCAGTAGAAAAATACCTCAATAAAATTTCTGGTCCCCTGCTCGACAGGATCGATTTGCATGTTGAGGTAACCCCGATCTCATTCAATGAACTGCACAATAATGCCAGTTCAGAAAATTCCGCCACCATCCGTACAAGAGTTATTGCGGCAAGGGAAATTCAAACAATGCGGTTTGAACGGAATGAAGGTATTTATGCCAATGCACAAATGAGCAATCATATGCTTTCTGAATACTGCAGCCTTGGTAAAGCTGCACTTCAATTACTCAAAGTGGCCATGCAAAAGCTTAGTCTTTCTGCCAGGGCATATGAACGTATTTTAAAAGTAAGCCGTACAATTGCCGACCTTTCTTCCTCCACTTCCATTCAGCCGGAACATATTGCGGAAGCTATCCAGTTTAGAAGTCTCGACCGCGAGGATTTCCATCTCTACCGGAAATAAGCCCCCTTCCATCTAAAATTCCTGATGCAAGTTCAAAAAAACACACATCTTTGAATGCATTTTCAAGGCTTATTACCAGGTGCTGAGATAAATAAGCAGCGGAAGCCCAGCCTTTCCCTACCCTGCGGGAACCGCATCCTGAATGGAATAAAAAATAATATGAGAATTCTTTTACAATATTTAAAACCACACCGATGGCTGGTTGCATTAACCATGTTGCTGGCCGCCATCAATACTGCTTTTTCTTTAATGGACCCGGTGATCTTTGGAAAGCTGGTGAACCTGGCAAACAATTATAAATTTGATGTTGCAGGTTATGGCAGCAATGAAAATTTTTTCTGGTCTTTTTCATGGGCAAAGCCAGGCGTAGTTTTCCTGCTTTTATGTTCCATTGGTGTTGCCATGGTAAGCAGGATTGCCAAGAACTTCCAGGATTATTTCCTCAACGTTATCGTACAGAAATTCGGTGCAAAGGTTTTTACCGATGGGCTTCAACACGCCATGAAACTTCCTTACCAGGAATTTGAAGACCAGCGAAGCGGTGAAACCTTAAGTGTTCTGCAGAAAGTAAGGGCAGACACGGAAAAGTTCATCAATTATTTTATCAATATACTTTTTGGCGTATTGATTGGTGTATTGTTCGTTTGTATTTATGCTACCATTTATATTCACTGGTATATTCCTATCGCTTACCTGATAGGCATGGTATTGCTTACCACCATTACCAACCTTTTAAGTAAAAGAATCAAGAGCATTCAAAAAACCATTGTATCGCAGACCACGGCCCTTGCAGGAAGTACTACCGAGTCATTAAGAAATATTGAACTGGTAAAAAGCCTTGGTTTAACCAGGCAGGAAGTGGACAGGCTGAATAAGAACACCTATAAGATACTGGGTCTTGAGTTGACGAAGGTGAAGAGGATCCGGAGCATCAGCTTTATACAGGGTACATTTGTCAATACCCTCAGGCAGGTGATCCTATTTATTTTGATGTGGCTGATATTCCGAAACCAGATGGATGCTGGCGAACTGGTTACCATGCAGATCTTTTCTTTCTTTGTATTCGGGCCATTGCAGGAAATCGGCAATATTCTTTTATCATACCGTGAAGCTGAAGCATCCTTAAATAATTTCCAGTCGCTGATGAAAAAGGCGCCTGAACCACAACCGGCATTACATACACCGCTTGGTGATATCAGTTCACTGGAATTCAGGAATGTTTCTTACCAGCATCAATCTGCACAGCAGAAAGCTATTGACGGTATCAGCTTCTTCGCACAAAAGGGCGAAACCATTGCGTTTGCAGGGCCATCAGGATCTGGGAAGACAACACTGATGAAATTATTGGTAGGTCTTTACAGGCCGCAGCAGGGAAAGATATTATATAATGGGCTGGATGAAAATACCATTCATTTTGACGACCTCCGTAAACAAATCGGCTTTGTAACCCAGGACACCCAATTATTTTCAGGTACCATCAGGGAAAACCTGCAGTTTGTAAATCCTTCTTCCACGGAAGAAGATATGATATCGGCAATGAAGCAGGCCTCCTGCCAATCGTTGCTGGCCAGGGCCGGCAACGGGCTGGAAACGGTAATTGGTGAAGGAGGGTTAAAACTTTCAGGGGGAGAAAAGCAACGATTATCCATTGCCAGAGCGCTTTTGCGTAATCCTCATATCCTGATCTTTGATGAAGCTACTTCTTCATTGGATAGTATAACCGAGGAAGAGATCACCAATACCATCATCAATGTTTCCTCGCTCCGCAACCAGGTCACCATACTCATTGCTCACCGGCTTTCAACCATCATGCATGCCGACCGGATACATGTGCTGGAAAGAGGTGTGATCGTTGAAACAGGGTCGCATGAAGAACTGCTGGCAGAGAAGGGATTATATTTCGCCATGTGGAGACAACAAATTGGTGAAAGAAGAACCGCAAAGGTGTAAAACGAATCGTACCTTTATGGACAAATTTCGCTTAATGTCTTCTTCCAAACCCAATTATATCTGGAGCATGCTTACCACGAAATGTCCCAGGTGTCGTAAAGGCCCTATGTTTAAATACGCCAATCCCTGGAAGCTAAATAAAACATTGGCCATGCATGAAACCTGCCCGGTTTGTAATCAACCTTATGAACTTGAAGTTGGTTTCTGGTATGGTACCGGGTATGTGAGCTATGCATTGTCAGTAGCCATTTCAGTAGCCACTTTTGTTGCGTTCTATGTGATCATTGGAATGTCAATACAGGATAAAAGGTTTTTCTGGTGGCTGGGTTCCAATATTGTTGTGCTGGTATTGCTACAGCCATATCTCATGCGGGTCAGCCGGGCGATCTGGCTGAGCTTTTTTGTCAAATATGATCCCAACCACACAACAAACAGTGTGAAAACTTTTGATTACAGCAGCGAGGCTTATTACCGCAGCACTGATCAACAAAAGAAAGGACCTTACAAATAACTGGGTTCCTGGAACCTTGTTCCCAACCTATAACGGGGAATTGAAGTTTTGTACCTGGTAGGAGAAAGTGATTTCCTTATCTTAAATATAAAACTGGAATGGATTACAATTTCCCCCTTGCTATGCTATTCTTTCAATAATGCCTGCAATACCCTGCCCGCCTCCAACACAGGCCGTAACGATACCATATTTCTTTCCCAGTCTCTCCATGTCATTGGCGATCTGGATGGTCAGCTTGGCGCCGGTACAACCCAATGGGTGACCTAATGCAATAGCCCCGCCGTTAATATTGACGATAGCAGGATCCAGGCCAAGTTGGCGAATCACGGCTATTGACTGTGAGGCAAAGGCTTCGTTCAACTCCACCAGGTCAATATCGGATAAATTCATTCCTGCCTTTTTCAACACTTTGGGAACGGCCTCAACCGGCCCGATGCCCATGATCCTTGGATGAACACCTGCGCTGGCACAATTGACCAGCCTGGCAATGGGTTTCAATCCCAGCTCATTAACCATTTGTTCGCTCATGACCACAACGAATGCAGCTCCATCGGAAGTCTGGGATGAGTTGCCTGCGGTTACCGATCCTTTCAATGCAAATGCAGGTTTTAATTTGGCCAGTGCATCCATACTGGTATCGGTCCTGGGTCCTTCATCCGTATCCACTGTAAATTTCCTGCTGGCTTTTTTGCCTTTCTCATTCACATATACCTCTTCCACTTCGATCGGCAGAATTCCTTTTTTAAAATAGCCCTCTTTAATAGCATGAATGGCTTTCTGGTGAGAATGAAATGCAAATTCATCCTGGTTTTCGCGGCTCACCTCATATTCTTTGGCAACGGCTTCCGCTGTCAGCCCCATGCTGAGATAATAATCGGGTTCATCGCTGGCTATTGAATAGGCAGGAACAGTTTTCCACCCGGCGGTGGGTACCATACTCATGCTTTCCGTACCGCCGGCAATAATGCACTCCGCCTGTCCTGTACGGATCTTTGCTGTTGCAATAGCGATGGTTTCCAATCCTGATGCACAATAGCGGTTAACCGTCATACCCGGCACTTCATAACCCAGCGCCCTTGCAGCAATGATCCTTCCCACCTGCAGTCCCTGCTCGGCTTCCGGAACGGCGTTCCCTACAATAACATCATCCACTCTTGAAGAATCGAGTTGAGGTATGGAAGACATCAATCCCCTGATCACTTCAATGGCAAGATCATCGGGACGGGTAAACCTGAACCCTCCTCTTTTGGCTTTACCAACAGCGGTACGATAACCTGCAACGATATAGGCTTCCTGCATATGGATGAATTTAATAGTTGCTTATGCAACCTTCTTACCAAAATTAATCAAAGCATCCATAATTACAAGGGCAATTTTAAGGGGCAGAGATGAAACATCTCCTGTATCTTAGCGGCGCCTATGTACCAGATCATCCGTAAACTGCTGTTTAATTTCGACGCTGAAAAAGTGCATCATTTCGCCATGGGTTCATTCAAAATGGCCTGTTCCACTCCTTTTATAAAAAAGATTGTTTCCAGCAGCTTTACAGCCACAGGAAATAAACTTGAAACACCGGTATTAGGACTGAAATTCCGCAACCCGGTGGGCCTCGCGGCAGGATTCGATAAGAATGCCCTTTACATGGATGAACTTGATGCGCTGGGATTCGGATTTATAGAAATAGGGACAGTAACGCCAAGGCCACAGGAAGGAAACCCTAAGCCGAGATTATTCAGGCTTCCAAAAGATGGTGCGCTGATCAACCGGATGGGATTTAATAATGATGGCGTAAAGGCAGTGGCATCAAGACTTTTAAAGTGGCGTTCGGCTCACCAGGGTAAGGAACAATTGATCATTGGTGGAAATATTGGCAAGAATAAGATTACTCCAAACGAAGAAGCCTGGAAGGATTATGAAATCTGCTTCAGGGAACTGTTCGACCTTGTAGATTTTTTTGTAGTGAATGTGAGTTCACCCAATACACCAGGGTTGAGAGCACTACAGGAAAAGGAATCATTACGAAAGATACTTTCACATCTGCAGACCATCAATAAGCAACAACCCGGTTCTAAACCGATTTTGCTTAAAATAGCGCCTGATCTTACGGTGGAGCAGCTCGATGACGTTATCGAACTGGCACAGGAGATAGAACTGGATGGATTGGTAGCAAGCAATACCACCATCAGCAGGGATAATCTTCATGAAGAATCCGTAAAGCTGGCCGAAAAATTTGGGGCAGGGGGACTAAGTGGAAGGCCATTGAAACAAAGGTCAACGGAAATTGTGCGGTATATCTATGATAAGACCAATGGCAGC